>CAZQNB010000032.1:2150-17198 GCA_964594545.1 uncultured bacterium
AAATGCTCGGAGGGGGACTCGAACCCCCACGGTATTGCTACCAGGGGATTTTAAGTCCCCAGTGTCTACCATTCCACCATCCAAGCAAGAAGCAAGATGACCTCTTCCAAAATGTATTCCATTTTGAAAGAGGTTTATTTTAACCAAATAGTGCGGTTTGATTCAAGCTATTCTTCTAAATCTTGCTCAGAATCCGATACATTCTCAGAACCATCTTCCTTGATGATCTCCTCGTAAGAAGCATTCTCCTCGAGAGACACAGAATCCTTCGAATTCATCGAAGACATATCTTCGATCGCAGGATCTACAGACTTATACCGACCTAACGTCTCTTTAATTAACGTCGTAGGAGGCGGAAAAAGTTTCGAAATAAATGAAGGCGCTTTGACCACAGGCTCCTCAGAATGCCCCTTATTTTCCGGCATCTCGTCTGATGAAGGCTCCATGGATTGAGAATCTTCTCGCTGGACGAAAGATTCGCCGCCTTCTTGCTGCTGCGGAGCATAAGAATCGTTCCGATCTCGGCCTCTTCTTCCTCTACGTCTTTGCTTATCGCGAAGCTTTCTGTCTCCTCCTCGATCGGGAGACTGCGCTCGATCAACGCTTTGACCTTGCGACTCTTCTCGCATTTCAGGAGCAGATGGTTCGCGTCTTGGGGGAAGCTCTCGCCCTCCGCCAATCTTAATAGAACGGTCTGCGCTTGCATTTTTAAGCACCATTTTTGGCTCTTTCGACTCGAAAATTTCGTAGTCGGAAACGGGCACTAAAAAAGATTTTGGGCGCTCAAGCGAGCGAAAAAAGAATGAATGGCCAAATGAAACAACTTCAAGAGCGTCAACAAGATAGTCTTCTTGGTTTGCACCTTTTGAGCTGCGAACAACCAGCTTACATCCCTCCCGCGGGGTGATCACTGTTTCGATAATAGGATCTCGTGTAAAATTCACTGAATTTTCCGTAATTTAATGGTTTCAAAAATGGAGAACCATCTAAGGAAAGGGCGAAGTGTAAAATAAACCTTTTGTCAAGACTCAACTGCTTACCTTTCTTTAGATGCAATATACTCCAGCAGGTCAACAACGCGAGAAGAATACCCCATCTCGTTGTCATACCATGCGATTAATTTGTAAAATCGACGACTTAAAGCAATTCCGGCCAATTTATCGTAAATGCAAGAAAAATGACTACCAATAAAATCAGAGGAAACAACCTCCTCATCTGTCGTAGCAAGAATCCCTTTCAAATCCGATGTGGCAGCGATGTCCATTGCCTGATTGATCTCTTCGTACGTAGTATCTCTACCTAAACGGACAGAAAGATCGACGACAGAAACATCCGGAGTGGGAACGCGAAACGCCATTCCCGTTAACTTACCTTTTAATTCAGGCAAACAAAGGATCACTGCTTTGGCAGCCCCTGTACTTGCCGGAATAATATTAAATCCTGCAGATCTCCCACCGCGCCAATCTTTATGAGATGGACCATCAACGGTAGGCTGGCTTGCTGTTAAAGAGTGGACCGTCGTCATGAGCCCCTCTTCAATGCCAAAATTATCTAACAACACCTTACAAATAGGTGCCAGACAGTTTGTCGTGCAAGATGCATTACTGATAATAAAATCTTTTTTAGGGTCATATTGCTTATGATTCACGCCCATAACGAAAGTCGGAACACCGTCTTTCCCCGGAGCTGTGATAATAACCCTCTTAGCTCCCGCTTTCAAATGCTTCTTCGCATCTTCAAGATGAGTAAATCGACCCGTTGATTCCACTAAGCAATCAACCTGATTTTGTTTCCAAGGAAGCTTTTCAGGCTCTTTTTCAGATGACACATGAATGCGATGGCCATCGATAATTAAAGCACCTTCTTCTGAAGATACTTTACCTGCATACTTTCCGTGGATTGAATCGTATTTGAATAGATAAGCTAAGTTATCGGGAGGCACCAAATCGTTGATGGCAACGACTTGCAAATTCGGTCTTTTTAAAGCCACTCGCAATACGAGTCTTCCAATCCGACCAAATCCATTAATAGCTATCCGAGTCACCATATCACTTACTCCACCAAAACTGGAACTTATACCAAGTTCCAGTTTAAAAGAAATCAAAGAATCTCTTTAGCAGAAAAATGAATGCTATTGGAGATATTCGATAAAGCAGGTAGGAGCGCTATCACCGATACGATCGCCTGTGCGAATAATACGTGTATACCCACCATTACGACTCGAAAATCGAGGACCAAGCTCTCCAAAAAGCTTATCAATTACTTGACGGTCTTTAGATAGAGAGTCTTTTACTCCGCCTTTTACATCTCTCGCTTGTTTCGTCGAAAGAGGGTTAAAAGAAATTTTTAGCTCAGCAATCGCATTTCGTTTTGATGCCAATGTATTTGTCTTAGCCATGGTAATCAAACGATCTGCATGACGCTTCAACTCTTTTGCTTTCACAACAGTTGTTGAAACTCTTCCTGATTCAATCAAAGATTTTAACATGTTAGCTATCATCGCGCGACGGTGTGATCCAGTACGCCCGACTTTAAATGTGTGTTTTCCGTGTCTCATACTTCTGGACTTCCCACTCTTTCTTGAAGATAGGTTGTTATAATTTGTTTAATGTTATCGCGGTTGATCCCGTATTTCGCAAGATCCATCCCAAGCGATAACCCAAGTTCATCAAGCTTTTGCTTGATTTCTGTGAGCGACTTTTTACCAAAATTTCGGAAACGGAGCATTTCCATTTCAGGCATGACAACAAGTTCGCCAATTGTCTCAATATTTGCATTCGCTAAACAGTTCGTCGAACGAACAGAGAGTTCAATCTCATCGATCTTAAGAGCCAATTTTTGCAAGATCTCTTCCCGATCTCGATTGACTTGCATCTCCCCTTTATCGAAATAAATCGCATGGGTCTTTAATGACTCAAATGCTTCGAAATGGAGAATCCCGATCTGCGCTGCAAAATTAAGAGCTTCAACAGGAGTCACTCGCCCATCAGTCATGACTTCTAAGATCAAACGATCGTAGTCTGTATCTTGACCTACTCGCGTGTTCTCAACATAGTAATTCACTATACGAACAGGCGAAAACGATGAATCCATAATCACTTCATCTACATGCCGATCAAAACCCACATGTCTTTCTGAAGGGACGTATCCACGACCATTGCTGATCCGTAAATCGATTCTCTTTGTCATCGGTTTTGTGACTGTGAAAATATGGTGTTCAGGGTTCACAAGCTCATAATCGGTCTTGCGGAACAAATCTCTCAAAGTCACTTTATAAGCGCCGCCACCTTTTTCAAGCATTTCATCAGTAATATCCAAAACCTCTGATACGAGTTTGATGTCGCGAGGATGCGGAGCCCCTTCGCCCAAAGGAAGACGTCTCAACAGAGCGCCTTTCAAATTGAGTACGATATGGGTCATATCTTGAATCACGCCGTCAATTGCCATGTACTCATGAGGAACTCCCTCGATGCGTACAGACAAAATAGAAGGCGCTTCCAAAGAGGCAAGCATAATTCTTCGAAGAGCATTACCTATGGTATGTCCAAATCCTCTTTCAAAAGGCTCAACAATGAATCTGCCAAAAACAGATGTTTGGCTTTCTTCATCTAATTTAATCTTATCTGGCATCTCAAATTTGCCATACTTTACAGGCATGTGGAACTCCTCTTCGTTTAAACTCGACGACGCTTACGTGCTCTGCAGCCGTTGTGAGGCACAGGCGTTTTATCGCGGATAATACTTATTGCAAGACCTGCACTCTGCAGTCCTCGAACAGCCGATTCTCGACCCGCTCCCGGACCATTTAAGTTCACTTCGCATTCTTTCATTCCTAGTGCCATCGCGTCTCTTGCAGCGTTTTGCGCAGCAACAGTTGCCGCGAAAGCAGAAGACTTACGAGAACCGGAAAAGTTCGCCTTACCAGCGGAAGATGAAGAAACTACATTTCCAGCGAGATCGGTAATCGCAATAATTGTATTATTAAATGTCGCTTTGACATGTGCGATTCCAGAAGGTATGGTGCGAGTAATTTTCTTTTTTACACGTACACCCGCTTTTTTCGGGGGTGCTTTTTGTTCTTGCTTCGCCAAGATATACTCCCTTAATTAGATTTTCTTATTCGCAACAGTTTTGCGTTTACCTTTACGAGTACGAGCATTCGTTCTTGTTCTCTGTCCTCTCACAGGAAGACCGAGACGATGACGCTGACCTCTATAGCAATGAATACCAACGAGACGCTTAATATTATTTTGAACCAGACGTCTCAAATCCCCTTCAACAATATATTCTGAAGTTAAAATGGCGTTCAATCGAGCGATTTGGTCTTCATTTAACTCGCGTGCGCGCATATCTTTATTCAAGCTAAGCTTCTCAATCACCTGGCTTGCCAGTTTTCTGCCCAATCCAAAAATATAGGTAAGGCTTATTTCAAGTCGTTTATTATCTGGGATGTCAATTCCTATCACTCTAGGCATAATTTTATCAATTCCTTGCTGTTTAAAATAACACATCAATTGGTTAAATCACAATGGCTTATCGACCTCGAAGACGCCCTTTAGTCATAAAACCTTCGTATCTCTTCATAAGTAGATGAGACTCAATCTGTTTCGTTGTATCTAATATCACTCCGACGAGGATCAAAAGCGACGTGCCACCGAAAAACTGACTAATGCTTGCGTCTACACCCATGAGGCGACCCACTAAAGTGGGGAGAATGGCGATGATCGCCAAAAACACGGCTCCTGCTAAAGTGATCCGGCTCATTGTGGATTCTAAAAAATCTTGCGTTGGCTTACCTTGTCGTATTCCAGGAACAAAGGCTCCATTTTTTTTCATATCTGAAGCGATCTGTTCCGGTTTGAACTGAGTCGATGTCCAGAAGTATGTGAAAAAAAGGATGAGCATCACATAAAAAAATGTGTATACCCAAGATCCCGGGGATAGATAATTAGATAACTGTCCAAGCCAAGTGCCTCGCCCTACAAACTGCCCAATGGTTGCCGGGAACATCAAAAAAGCAGAGGCAAAAATCACAGGGATTACACCTGCGTAATTAATTTTTAATGGAATATGGGACGTGCCCCCTTGGACCTCATGCCTTCCGACAATTCGTCTTGCATATTGCAAAGGAATGCGGCGCTGCCCCTGTATGATCAAAATAGTCCCTATCGTGATCAAGACAAAAAGAGCGCAAAGGACAATCAAGGTAGAGAAAGTAAGCTGTCCAGCTTCTTGTGAATCCAAGTTTAACTGCTTAATGATCGAACCGATGGTCGAGGGAAAAGAGGCCAAAATTCCAACAGAAATAATCAAACTAATCCCGTTGCCGACCCCTTTCTCTGTAATTTGCTCGCCAATCCACATAAGCAATAAAGATCCGGCAGTCATTGTGATCATGACGGTCAAATAGAAGAGCCATGAAAACCCAAACAACTGAACGTCAACAATTTCAGGGACAATAATACCTGGGGTAGACGCATTCATTCGGATCGCAAAGCCTGCAAAAAGACAGGATTGAAAAAGAGCAAATATCAAGGTAGCAAGCCTTGTCCATTTAGACAGCTTACGACGGCCTTGATCCGGACTTTCTCTAATTTCTCTTTGCATTGAAGGGACTAAGGCAATGAGCAATTGCAAAACAATGGATGCCTGAATATACGGCATCACACCGAGAGCAAATACGGTCATTTTTGCAAATGCGCCGCCGGAAAAAATATCAACGAGTTGAAAAAGATTTTGACCGCCGCCCGTCGCATACTTAAATAGGCTGATTGCGACATCGGCATTGATTCCGGGCACGGAGATATACGCGCCCACTCGGCAAACAGCCAAAAGAATCAATGTATAAAAAATCTTTACTCTAAGCTCAGGGATCGCAAAGATACGCCGAATCGATTCAACCATATTCTCCTACATTCAAGAAACAACTGTGTGTTGAATATTTTGCTTTTCAAGCGCAGCTACTGCAGTTGCTGAAAAAGCGCGAGCTTCAATTTTAAGTTTTTTAGAAAGAACTCCAGCGAGAATCTTCACTCCGCCGGGAAGTCTTCGTGGGACTAATTTCTTTTCTCTCAATGTTTCGAAATTGACTGTATCGCCATCTTGAAAGTTTCTATCCAACGTAGTGAGGGAAATCGCCATTGATTCTTTGACAAATGTCCCGCGAGTAAAACCTCGGATCGGAAGTTTTCGGTAGAGGGGTACTTGACCGCCTTCATAACCAAAACGTTTGCGATAGCCCTGTCTTGCGCTATCCCCTTTACCACCGCGTCCTGCTGTTTTTCCTCGTTTAGACCCAATACCGCGTCCAATACGACGACTTTTTTGAGTAGGTCTAGATGTATTCTTTAGATTTGATAGGTTAAACATTTGTTTGACTCCTTTCACGCTCTGCAAAGCACTTGTGTCGATTTTTCAATTGAAGTAGGGCTTTGAATGTCGCTTTTACTTGATTGAGGGGATTACTTGAACCTAGGTTCTTTGCAATCACATCTTTCACACCAGCGAGTTCAAGAACAGAACGGACCTTTGATCCTGCTACAACGCCAGTACCTAGCGGAGCGGGTTTTAACAAAACTTCAGCACCGTCCCAAGTTACGCACGCTTCATGGGGAATGCTTGTTCCTTCCATTTCGATCGCAAAAATATTTTTGCGCGCTGCATCAGAACCTTTACGAATCGCATCAGACACTTCATTTGCTTTCGCAAATCCATAGCCAACATGACCCTGTCCATCTCCAACAAGAATAAGAGCCGAAAAACTAAATTTACGACCGCCTTTAACAACTTTAGAGCAACGATTTATATAAAGAACCTTTTCCTCGAATTCAGTACCAAAATCTTCTTGCCGTCTTTTTTGAGGACCTTTTGCCATATCTCTTTCCTATTCTCTCTACTAGAAACGTAATCCGGCTTCGCGAGCGCCTTGTGCTAGCTCAGCTACTACCCCGTGAAACTTAAATCTACCGCGATCAAAAATCACAGTATCAATGTTTTTTGCTTTCGCAAGCTCAGCGATTTGCTTTCCAATATGTCGAGCTGTCTCTTTCGATTTTCCATTGTGTTCTGTCGATTTATTCACTTTAGAAAGAGTTCCGACACCGGCAAGCGTTACGCCACTTACGTCATCAATCAGCTGCGCGTAAATATGCTTATTTGTTTTCGAGACAGAGAGTCTCGGTCTTAAACCAGTCCCATTGAGTTTTTTCCGAACTCTAAAGACTCGATTTTTTCGAGCTTTTAAACGTCTGTTTTTTGAGTTATCCATATACTTTTACGCCTTTCCCTTCGCTGCCTTGCCTTCTTTCTTACGAACGTATTCGTTTTTATAACGAATCCCTTTACCTTTGTAAGGTTCAGGAGGCTTAACTGCGCGTACGCTCGCTGCAAACTGTCCTACTTCTTGCTTATCAATCCCTTTAACAACAATAGCAACGCCCTTATCGACTGTTACTTGAACAGACTTTGGTATATCCAATGCTGTAGGGTGTGAAAAACCAACTTGGAGATCTAACTTGCTTCCTTGCACATTTGCTCTATATCCAACGCCGACCAATGAAAGTTCAATTTCATACCCACTCGATACGCCGATCACGCAATTTTTTAATAAGGACCGATATAATCCGTGCGTTGCCCCTTCAGGACAGAGAACTTCATCGCGATCCAAGGTCGCCATATTTCCTTCAACTTTCAGTTGAATCCCGTGAGGAAGCTCTAGATGCAAAGACCCTTTTGGTCCTTTGATCTCAAGTTTCCCTTCTTTAGATGCTTTTATCTCTACGTTATTTGGTATAGAGACAGCCATTTTTCCAAGTCTTGACATATCAACCTCTAAATCCTTACCAAACCGTGCAGAGGAGCTCTCCGCCCACTTTTAAATTTTTCGCTGTATCGCCATCAATGATTCCCTGCGGCGTGCTGAGGATCGCAATCCCCATTCCGTTAAACACTCTGGGAATTTCTTGATATCCAATATACCGGCGGCATCCACTTTTAGATTCTCTTTTCAAATTAAGAATCACAGATCCGCGCTCTTTGGTATATCGAAGGAAAACACGCATTTTGTGCTGTTCTTCGTTCACCAAGAAATTATCGATAAATCCATGAGTCTTGAGAAGCTCGAGAATTTTCACTTTCATTTTACTATGACTCAAATCGACAAATCGATGCTGAGCATCTTTCGCGTTGCGAATCTTTGTTAAAAGCTCTGCAATCGGATCATTAAAAGACATTTCATTCTCCTACTTATACGGAAAGCCCAAAAGAGTCAGCAATTCAACACAATCATCATCACATTGTGCTGTGGTGACGATCGTAATGTTCATACCTTGAGCTCTCTTCACTTTATCTAAATTGATTTCGGGAAACACTTGTTGGTCTTGTAGACCAAAACTATAGTTGCCCCTTCCATCTCCTTTCTTATTAAACCCACGAAAGTCGTGGATGCGAGGAGATACAATATGGCAGAATCGATCTAAAAAGTCATACATTCTTTTACCGCGAAGAGTGACCATTAACCCAATGGGTTGATCTTCTCTCAGCTTAAAATTCGAGATCGCTTTTTTAGAACGTGTAACTACAGGTTTTTGCCCGGAAAGCATCTTGAGTTCTTCACTGTGTTCTTGAAGAGCATTCTTATCTTTAAGAGCCTCTGCAAGACCCATGCTAATGACAATTTTCTTTAGCACAGGAAGAGCCATTGGGCTTTTATCGGGATGCCTTGCCTTTAAATCAGCAAAAATCTCTTCTTTAAATTTTTTGTACAATCTTGACATTTTAACCCCTAAACCTTTTTAACCGAGCGAACCACTGTCTCTTGGTTTTTTGCGCCATAAACGAGCTCGCGAAAGCCTTCTTTGTTTACGCGGGTCCGCACTTTTAAAGGCTTCCCCTCTTTATCGCAAAAACAAACGTTAGAAACATGTATTGGCATTTCCATTTCAATAATTCGGCCACCTTGTGTTTCTTGCGTTTTTTTCAAGTGTTTTTTTCGCATATTCACATCTTGAATGATGACAGCATCACCACTTCTAGAGAGAACCTCTCCAGACTTGCCCTTATTATTTCCAGCGATGACAAGTACGCGATCGCCTTTTCGAATCCACTTGCTCATCAAATCACCTCAGGAGCTAAAGAACTGATTTTTACATACCCAGATTCTCGCACTTCGCGAGCTATTGGGCCAAATATACGAGTGCCTTTAGGGTTGTTTTTATCATCGATAATTACACAGCTATTGTCATAAAAACGGAGCATTGAACCATCCGGTCTGCGGATGTATCCTTTTGTTCTGACAACAACGGCTTTTACAACTTCCCCTTTTTTGACAGCGCCTTTCGGGTCTGCTTCCTTAACAGCGCAAACGATGACATCGCCAACGCGAGCATAGCGCTTTCTCGTACCACCTAAAACTTTGAAACACCGCACGCTCTTGGCTCCGGTATTATCCGCTACATCGAGATTTGTTTCTTGCTGAATCATATATTCAATTCCAGTTATTAAAGTGCCTCGATTACACGCCAGCGCTTAAGCTTAGACATGGGTCTCGTTTCCATCATGCGCACTTTTTGTCCGATCTCTAACGAATTCGACTCATCGTGAGCATAGTATTTATTTGATCTCTCAATTACCTTTTGGTACTTGGGATGTCTCATTTTGCAAGAGACTTTTACTGTGACCGTCTTGTCCATTTTGTTGGAAATTACGACACCAACGATCTCTTTACGATTATTTCTTTCTTGCCCGGTCATACAGCCACACCTTCTTTCTGTTTGTTGGTCAATAGGGTCAGCACGCGCGCTCTTTCTCTGCGCTTTTGCTTTAGCAAATGAGGTTTCTCTAATTTGCGTTGCATGGATAATGTATTGCGCAAATCAAAAACTTCTCGTCCTAGAGACCCGCTCATTTCCTTTAACTCAGCAACGGATAGGTCTTTGAGTTCATTTTTTTTCTTTTTTGCCATAACTTTCATCCACCTGTTACACAACTTCTAATCGATCAACAAACTTCGTTCGGATCGGCAATTTAGCTGCAGCGAGTTTTAATGCTGACTGCGCTTCTTGTCTTGTTACTCCACCCACTTCAAATAAGATTCTTCCAGGACGAATCGTCGCAACATAGTGATCAAATCCCCCCTTCCCTTTTCCCATCCGAGTTTCTGCCGGCTTTTTTGTAATCGGCTTATCCGGGAAAATACGAATCCATACTTGGCCTTTTCGGCTAAAATATCGAGTGATTGCCACACGGCAAGCTTCGATCTGTTGCGCTGTTACCCAGGTACGATCTAACGCTTGCATTCCGAAGTCTCCAAATTCGACAAAACTGCCGCCTTTAGCAAGACCTCTCATGTGTCCTTTCTGCTGCTTTCTAAACTTCGTTCTCTTTGGTCCAACGGCCATGATTATCCTCCTGCTACTGCAGTCTTAGCGCGAACAATGACTTCATCGCCACGGTTAATCCAAACTTTAACTCCGATGGAACCATAAGTTGTCTCGGCGCGTCCGTGTGCATAATCAATATCAGCGCGAAGTGTATGAAGCGGGATACGACCCTCTTTATACCATTCAACACGTGCAATTTCAGCACCCCCGATACGTCCGGAAATCTGGACTTTAATTCCAGCTGCGCCTGCATCCATTGATGTCTGCATCGCTTTTTTCAAGACTCTTCTAAATGGGATACGACGCTCTAATTGCTTCGCAATCCCGTCTGCTACAAGTTTAGCATCCAAATCGGGTCTTTTTACTTCTTCTACTTCAATCCAAACTTCTTTACCGGTTAGGTGACGTAGTTCGTTTTTCAATATATCGATCTCAGATCCCTTTTTCCCGATGACAAGACCAGGTCTTGCAGTGACGATCGTTACTTCGATCTTCCCGCTCATCCGTTTAATCTGAAAGCGAGACACTCCCTGAGTTGCAGGCTTTGTCAAAAGGTACTTGCGAATTTTGCGATCTTCGCCAATCAAATTTCCAAACTCTTGGTTATTTGCAAACCAAGTCGACAGCCACTTTTTGCGGCGAACAAGCCTAAATCCTGTCGGTGATACTTTTTGTCCCATATTTCTCCTAAAGGGTCTCGTTCGTTAGGACGATTGTAAAATGACTCGTCCGCTTATTAACGGGTACTGATGATCCTCGGCTACGCGGCTTTGCTCTGCGCAGGATTGGACCTGGGTCGACGCGAACCTCAAATATTTTCAAGGTTTCTCTACGTGCATCGAGTTGTGTTTCTGCGTTCGCAACTGCACTATCCAATGTCCTTTTTAAAAGGCGCCCGCCACGGAGCTTTGAATAGAGAAGCTGTGATGTAGCATTATCCACGCTTAAGCCACGGATTAAATCCGCTGCATATCTAGCTTTGCGAGGTGAAATTCTTACATACTTTGTTATCGCTTTTGCAAATTGCATAAATTATTTCCCTCCAGATGCTGGCGCTGGTGATGGCGCTGCCTGGGCCGCTGTCTTCTTGGGGTGACCTTTAAATGTTCGGGTCGGTGAAAATTCTCCCAAGCGATGTCCAACCATGTTTTCTGATACGTAAACCGCAATAAACTTCTTGCCGTTATGGACATCAAACGTACAACCGACCATATCTGGCACGATCATCGAACGACGCGACCAAGTTTTAATCGATTTCTTCGAGCCTTCTTGGCTGCTTTTCTGAACTTTTGCCATCAAGTGGTGGTCAACAAACGGACCTTTTTTCAATGATCTAGCCATTACCGTCTAACTCCTAACGATTCCAACATTATCTTCGTTCTTTTACAATCCATTTTCTTGATCTCTTCGGTGAACGAGTTCTAAACCCTTTCGCAAATTGTGCCCAAGGAGACTGTGGATGGTTACCTTTTCCTCGGCCCTCTCCCCCGCCCATTGGGTGATCCACTGGGTTCATCGCAATACCGCGCACTGTTGGGCGAATTCCAAGCCATCTTGAACGTCCTGCTTTCCCGATAACCCGAAGGTTATGTTCGGCATTAGATACAGCTCCAAAAGTCGCTCTACAATTTTCATTAATCATTCGCACTTCGCCTGAAGGCATACGAACTGTTGCATATCCATCAGCTCTAGCTAAAAGCTGAGCAGACAAACCGGCAGATCGCACTAACTTCGCGCCTTTTCCGGGAGCGAGTTCCAAATTATGGATCACGGAACCTAGAGGCATGAACTTCAAACGCATGCAGCATCCAATTTGAAACGGAGGCTCATCACTTGTGGAAACAACCGCGCCTACCTTGATCCCTTGAGGAGCAATAATAAAACGCTTCTCACCATCATGGTAATTAATCAAAGCAATCAATGCAGATCGATTTGGGTCGTATTCAACAGAAGCAACTGTTGCCGGTATATTCTCTTTATCTCGCTTGAAATCGATCACGCGGAATTGCTTTTTATGCGCTCCCCCTTTGTGACGGCAAGTGATGTGACCGCTATGATTGCGACCATTTGTCCGTCTTTTCGATGTCAATAAAGACTTTGGAATCCGTTTTCCAGAAGGATCCAACTCAAGTAGAGTTGGGAGAACCAATTTACGTTGTCCAGGTGTTACAGGCCGAAATAATTTAGGCATAAAAATCTTTCCTTACACTTGCTCTTCAATATTGTCGCCAGGTCGGAACGTAACAACGGCTTTTTTCAAACCAGCTGTTTTGCCCAAAAAGCCTCTAACGCGACGCTTTTTTGGTTTAATAGTAACCGTATTCACACGAACGACTTTTACTTTTTTTTCAGAATAAATCTGTTCAATTGCCCATGCAATCTGTGTCTTATTCGCCTTCTGATGAACATTGAAAACTGCTTTAGGCGAGTTACAACGGCTCACGCTTACATTGCTTTTTGAATGCTGTAAATTTTCCAACACTCGGCTTTTCTCTGTCAGACGACGGCTTTTAATGATGTCAAATGGTTTCATAATCAACCTAAAATCGCTAAAAATTCATCAAGTGCTGTGTCTAATACAACCAATTCTTGCGCTAATGCAAGAGAATATCCATTCACCTGAGGGACTAAAGAATACTCTTTTCTTGGAATATTTCGCATGCTTTTCATAAAACTTTCATGCGGATTACCCATTTGATTGCTCGACGCTTTGCTTTCACCTAGCACAAGAAACCGACGCTGACCTGCATGCAATTTATTAAAAAAGCTCGCAACTGCCTTCGTCTTGGGCTCAGTCATTGTCTCGTTACATAGAATATGCACTCGGTTATCCTTAATTTTTTGTACAATCAAGGAACGGATCGCAGATCTACGTTCTTTTTTGTTAATCCGTACGTGCTGATCAAATTTTGGCTTTGGACCAAATACGATCCCCCCGCCTTTATATTGCGGAGCTGCCAAATCACCCTGTCTAGAACGACCTTGTCCTTTTTGAGGATGCGGCTTTCTTCCTGTGCGGTTAATCTGAGCACGTGTTTTTGTATTTGCAGACCATTGACGCGCATTCTTTCGAATCGCAACAAGATAATCTTTTAAAGACTGCGGATGGGAAGTTGCTTGTAAAATCGCATCGTCGACCTGGAGAACACCCACTTCTTTTCCGTTTAAATCATATTTTTTAAGCGTAGCCACAGTGTTATCCCTTCTTTGCGTTCTTAGATTTGAGTTTCTTTGACTCGCTGATGTACACAATGCCACTTCTCGCTCCAGGAATAGCCCCTTCAACAAGAAGTAGATTTCCTTTCACAGCAACAACGCGTAAATTCTGTACAGTCTTCTGATCACCACCCATACGAGAAGCTCGCTTCCCTCCAGGGAAACAGCGTCCCGGTGTCGATCTCATCCCAGTTGATCCCATATGACGATGGAATCCCGATCCGTGAGCAGCAGGACCTCCAGACATATTAAAAAGCTTCATAACCCCTTGATAGCCCTTTCCTTTAGAAACACCTTCAATGTCAACATATGAAACATCAGAAAACAAACTTACGTCCAATTTCTGACCTACTTCATAAGCATCCACTGAATCCAAACGGGACTCTCGAACGACGCGGCATGGCTCAGCTTTCGCTTTGTCAAAATGCCCCTTCATGGGCTTGGTTACACGATTTGACTCAGGGTTCTCAAATGGAGCACCACCAAGTTGCAAACTGTTATAACCGTCTTTATCCTTTCGCTTGATCTGTAGAACGGTATTAGGCTCGGCCAAAATTACAGTACATACAACAAGCTTCCCCGCGGCATCAAATACCTGGGTCATTCCTTTTTTTCGGCCAATCAAAGTCAGCGACATAGACTTCCTCTTTCGTCACAAAAATTCGTGCCACTCAAAAAATCTTCAGCAACAGCAGAGGAAAAGACAAATAAGAATTGCTTTATCACTTGCGCGCTTAACCCATTTTGAGGGTGGCATGCGTAAATCGTCCTATTGAACGAATTTATTAATATCGGTAAGGGATATTAGACGAGTGGCGAATTTCGTGCAAGTTTTTTAAGTTTTCCCTCGATTTAACCAGGAAAGAGCGAGCGACTTTTCGTTAAAAAGATTATTTTAAACATACAACGTCTCCATCGCGAAGTATACGCCGATTTTTAATTGGAATATCGACCCCCTCTTGCTGAAGATCTACATATAATTTTAACTGAGACATTCGAGTCCCTGCAGGGACCGTTATTTGCTTGGGTCCAGACGGAAGCCCTTCCAAAACGATTGAAATCTCTGTTAGCCTAGGCACATGAATATTTTCTGATTTTTCAATGATTCGATTTAGATCGATACTTTTTAAGTCTGAAAATGGGGTAGGTCGACTTTTCCGCATTACTTTCTTTATTGGGGTTCCCGGAGGAACCGTAAATGTCCCAGGACCAGCCACTTCGCCATCAATCACTATCGCACACAAAGCGTGCGAAGGGAGAGGATCTTCCTCTAAAAGAGAAGAGCTCCGAAAGGCATTCACCTTTGCAATCACACCCATTGAAATCATGATCAGGAGAAGAGTCATTACAATCACCCACTCCGAATCAAATAGACCCCTCTTTTTCTCATCCATGTATTTCGTGACCACTCCCTCGCCTAAAGGCGAAGGCTTCTAGGGATTTCTCCCAAGCC
>CAZQNB010000033.1:0-16130 GCA_964594545.1 uncultured bacterium
TTTCGACGCTTTGACGCGCTTAAATATGAATTTATTTGCTGCGATTGGTATTATTTTAAAACTATCGCTTTGAATATAAGAGATAGAAAACAGGGCCCACCATGATGATATTGCCACAAGCAATCATCAGGGCATATTGTAAAGGCGACGCAATCGGGATGCCCGGCGGAGGAACAAATCCGACGATCATCGTGAGGATAGATCCAATAAACCCAAGCCCGCAGGTGAAAAAAAGACCCACTTTACCCAAGGGGATATGAAATGCCTTCTCGGGAAGTTTCGGCCTGAGACGAATCGCAGACATATACATCAAGATGTACATCACCATATAAATACAGTTGCTAATCGCCATTAAAAACCAATAAAACGCATTCACGCTCGGCAAAAGAAGAAATAACAAGCATAAAAGAGTAACAATGATCGCCTGTACAATTAAAATACGAGAAGCGACTCCCTGTTTGTTCACATGCGTAAAATATTTAGGCAAATATCCATATTCTGACGCATGCAATAGCCCTTTAGCAGGAGATAAAATCCAATTGATCAAATTCCCCAGACTTCCCAACACAATCATCAGAGACACAACAAAAATCCAAGCGTCCAGATGGAACTTATGAAAAAATGCAGCAAATACCTGCATCAAACCGCCCGCCAAGTGAATATAATGTTGAGGAAGAACAAGGGCAATCGATAGCGCGCCAAAAAGCATCGTCAATAAAACGATGAAACCACTTAAAATCAACGCCTTAGGAAATGTCTTTCTCGGGTTTTCGACAGAAGATATGTGGACGCCCGCCAATTCCATTCCGGAAAAGGAACAAATCACAGCGACAAGGGCAGTCCAAGAACTTAGCTCTTTGAAAGAAGGGAGGATTGAGGAAAGAGAAACAGAAATAGCTAGTGGCTCACCCCGCCAAATCCAGATACTTCCCAAAACAAGAAGAGCCAACATGGGCAACATGGTTCCGACCACACAACATATTGCATTTAATCGAGAAGAGATCTGAATGCCCCGTAAATTAATCAAAGTCAACACCCAAAAAATCACAGCAATCGAGATGAACATATATGTCTTGCTGTAGATCAAATCGGGTCTAAACAAAAACGCGCCGGTGCCTGCAAGGAAGGATAAAATTGTGGGGAACCAAGCGATCGCTTGCGCCCACTGAAGCCAAATGGCAAACACGCCGGCTCTTTCTCCAAAAGCCATCCGCACCCAATGATATATCCCCCCTTTTTTTGATGAAGAAGAGCCCAATTCCGCTGAAATCAATGTGACAGGGAAAAGAAAAAACACAGCAGAAAAGAGGAAAAAAAATATCAAAGGAGCGCCAAAGATTGCAGCAGAAGGGAGATTTCTGTTACTATCTACCGCCGAAACAATGAGCAAGACAAGAGCAAAGAAAGAAAGTTTGGAATTTTTAGCCATATATCTTCGTTTTAAAAGAGCAGATGAATAATGGCAAGAGGGAGATTTTTTCTCTTGCGGATTTTTAATTCGAGTTTACAATTTCTTAAAAATTTCTTTTGGATTAATTGTTCGGATTCGTATAATCCGTAAATCTAAGAGAATCCTCATCTAAACAGGAGAGGCCATGATTGAGTTAAAATTAGATTCTTGTCCCTCGGAAGATAAATTCAGCCGATCTATCACGGTTCCTTTTCACTCTTCTATTCGTCCTACTCATGAAAACCTGAATCGATGGATTGATCGATTTAGCCAGTTTATCGATAACTCAATCATCAACGATCTCGTCCTTTTTTTCTCCTTAGCAAAGAAAAAATACCTCGACCATCGAAACCCGGAACACCTGGCAAGACTTGTTCTATCCATTTATCACACCCGAAGAAAGATTTTAAGCGCATCCTCTCTCCATTCCTCGACGCGCCATCTCATGATTCGATGGCTTCCGACAAATCTCCTTTTCCCATTTTCCTTCAAACCGGTTTTGGGATGTCTTATTGGATTTAATTTAATGAATCGTTGCGAGCTGTTTGATGAAGAAAATATCCTTGTTTCTTTGCAAAAGCATTTCCCTTCTCTTCAGTTCGTAAAAGAGAGTTATTATAGCCACACCTCTCAGAATGAAAACACGAGAATCTGCTACTTTGAGGTCGAAAAAAAAGACGGCTCCCGTTTCACTCTCTCTGAACGAAGAGCGATCATCAATAATTTTAGCGGAAAAATCAAAAATAGTATCCAGAAACTCATCCCTTCCATGTTCATGAAATTAAACCAGGAAGAAATCTACAAAAACATTCTCATTCTCAGCCAAGAAATCACGTCCATTAACGACCTTCCTCAAGTTTGTATTACTCTAGATCAACACACCGGGAAAGAAATCGTCTTTCATATCACTTTAGTCCAGATCTCAGCCCAACAGCGATTTCATTTTAAAGATCATATATTAGGAAACCCATTTATTCTGGAAAGAACACTCCCTGTGCGCCATTTGGATGGCCATCAAATTGAGGCCTCTCTTTTTAAACTCTACCTTCAATACGAACCTTCCCTTATTCGCTCTGATGGATCGTTAGATTTTTATGCAGCGAGACAAAAAGCCACAACGCTTCTCCTCACCTCTATCGGCGAATTTCGAGACTACAACGGCGGACTCCTCATTAAGCAACAGGAATTGTTGTTTTCTTTAAAACAAAATTTACCTCAACAAGTCACTCAAGATTCTGAGTTGATGGAAACTTTTTTCCATGCGCTTGTCCCACTTGAGAAACAAGCACTTTTAGACCCTAATGTTTTATCTGCCCTATTCATCCATTATATTAATCATCGCCAAGAAAAACTAACCGACGGTTTCTCCTTTAAGATCCATCACGAACCACAAAGAATCTACTTATCGATTCGCAGTGACCAGAGCTCAATTAGAGACACGCTAAATACCGTCTTACGAAACCACCTATCCACTCCCAAGGAATGGGCTTATAATATCCTTGAAACATCCGGAGATGTATCCTTTAACTGTGTTCTTTTAAATCCAGCATCTACACAAGCAGAAAACTTCATACAAATTCTGCAAGACGCGCTTAGTGTATGGAATCAAAAAAGGCAAAAACAGCAAACCCTAAGAATTGCTCTTGGCCATTCTATGTTTTCTCTAGATCCTCGCATTGGTGGAGAAAACGTATCTAGCGAAGTTTTAAGACTTCTTTTCGAAGGATTAACCAGATTCAATCAACATGGCCTTGTCGAAAATGCTGTTGCAGAATCGATCAATATCTCTTCAGATTTAAAACGGTATGTTTTTAAACTCCGACCTTCTTTTTGGAATGATGGTACCCTTGTTTCTGCTCACGACTTTGCCTACTCATGGAAAAGAATTCTTTCTCCGGATTTTAAAACGAACTTTGCCGATTTCTTTTATCCCATTCAAAATGCCAAGGAGGCAAAAGAAGGGAAAGTGCACTCCGACCAAATCGGAGTTGTTGTTATCGACGATCGAACTTTACAGGTCGATCTCGTTCGTCCCACACCCTATTTTCTCGAGCTGACAACATTACCTTTTTACTCGCCCATACATCGATTTATCGATCAAGAAAGACCGCAATGGCTCTATCAAGCAGGAAAACACTACCCCTGTAACGGACCTTACCAACTGAAAGTAAATCAGCCTAACGAGTCTTATCACTTGATCAAAAACCCCTTATATCGGGACTCTTCCCAAATAGAACTCGACCAGATCACCCTTACCTCGATGGACTCTTTTCATGCCATGCAAGCATTTGCAAAAAATGAAATCGATTGGGTGGGCGATCCTTTTGGAGCCTGGAACTCTTTCACCGTTCCGGAAGAGGGAAGGTATGCCTATTCTCCAAACACATGCCTCTGTTGGCTTGTTTTCAATACGTCCATCCCTCCATTTAACAACCCAAAAATCAGACAAGCTCTATCTCTAGCCATCGACAGACTCTCTCTCATCAAAGAAGTCTCTCTTCCCTGGACCCCTGCACACTCTGTCTTATTTCCTCTAAACCAAAATGATAAACGGATGGTATTCCCTAATTATGACCCCGAAAAATCCATCCAACTATTACACGAAGCCCTCTCCGAGGTAGGTTTAAATATAAAAGACTTACAAATTCAATTGACAGTTCCCCAAAAAAGCATGTCAGAATCCGCAGCTCTACAACTCAAGCGGCAATTCAAGATGCATCTGGGTATTGAATGTCAATTACAGTGTTTTTCTTGGAACCTGTTTTTCCATAAAATAACTGAAGGGCAATTTCAAGCGGGATTAATCAATTGGATGTCTCCAACGAAAGATCCAATTAGTACGCTGAACACATTTAAGTTTGCCAATGGAGGAGTTAACTTTTCTCGATGGGAACAAGCTGAGTTTCAACAGCTTCTCGATTTAAGCGAGAAAGAGCTTAGCCTCTACCAGAGGTCTGCATACTTGTATAAAGCCGAGGAGATTTTAGCAAAAGAAATGCCTATTATTCCCTTATTTTATCAACCAGACCAAGCAATCATTCGCAAGAATTTTCGAATAAATTACCAACTCAATCAATCTGGTTATTTTAACCAGAGTAAATTTTTTACATAAAGGAGATTCTCATGTCCGCCACAGCAAAAAATCTACAAGAATTTACACTATTTGACAGTATAAAATGCCATCCAGCATGGCACGGAGATATTCCCGGGATTTACGCTGAACAAATGTTTGAAGATCGTAGCATACCTTATGTTTATATGATCCGACAAGGCGAGGCTTCCTTAAGAAAGGACGAAGAACATTATTACATTACATTTGTTTTGCCTGATCAAACAATCAAACATCAGCCATTAGTTATTCATTATGAACAACATGGATGGCGCTATACCAACGGACGACCAGCGGGTTTATTTCATTTTATGTCTCTAGACCCTGTACTACACGAAATCATGCATTGCGAAAAAGATGAGTGCATCCCTCTCGCAAAATAATGATAAGCGTGCAAAAGATACACTTCTCAAAGGGAGAATTTAAATGGATTTGGATCCTTTTTCTCCCTTTGGTAGGTACCAGCATTACCAATTACGCATTCTATGTTTTAGAAAAACTCTTTCTCACAAGAGTTTCTCAGGAAGCTCTAGAAGCGGCCCTTAATGCCACGATCGCCTGCCAAATATTCCAAGCATCATCTGTCGCGCTTGTTATGATGGCCCAAGTCTATGTGGGTCGTTGGTATGGAGGCAGGCAATGGAGCATGATTGGACCTGGAATTTGGCAATTCATCTGGTTTTCTTTCCTGTCCATGATCATTACTGTTCCCGCAAGCTTGTGCTATGGGATTTGGTATTTTCAAGGAACGGAAATAGAAACTGCAGCTCTTCCCTATTTCTATCTATTTACTCTGTTTAATTTTTTATATCCCTTGGGAGCTGCTCTCACCTGTTTTTTTCTAGGTCAAGGGAAAACCCGATTTATATTATTTGCAAGTATAGTCGATCAAATTCTTAAAATTGGGCTTGCCTATCTATTAATTTTTGGAATTGAACCTTTCCTACCGTCTATGGGAATCATTGGAGGCGCAATTAGCAGCCTGGCAGCTCAAGGCATTCTTTGTATTATTCTAGGTCTAGTTTTTTTACAAAAAAATCATCGAGATTTGTTTCATTCTCATCAATGGAAATTACAACCTCCCCTTTTTTGGGAATGCATCAAACCTGGTCTTTTCCGAGGACTCAATCGAGTCTTAAGCTTTGCGAGCTGGGCGTGCATCGCTCACCTGATGGCAATTAAGGGGGGGGATTACCTTTTAATCTTATCGATCGGGGGTTCATTAAATCTATTTTCCCCCTTCCTTTTTGAAGCCATTTATCAAGCCCAAACAACAATTGTTTCTCAAATGATTGGCGCGCAAAACTTCTCCTGCCTTTTCAACGCCTCCCGATCTTGCTTTATCTTAGTGATTTGCTCCACATGTGTTATAGGGATTCCTTTCCTTCTTTTCGCAGAGAACATATTTTCCTTTCTTTTTCCCGGCATTTCTATGGATGTTCACTCGATAAAGACTCTATTTTGCGGGATATGGCTCTGGTTTTTTTATTTCACCTTTGCGGCCATTCCCCTCAGTTATATTTTAGCTTTTAAAGATCTAAAATTTTATTCTTTTGTTGGCACTATATTTTGGATTACCGACTATCTGCTGATGTATTTTTTTATCGAAAAAATACAAATACCCGCAAATCTGTTCTGGATTATCTTAAGTTTAGTACAGATGGCTAGCACGATCCCCATCTATTTTTGGCGCATGTCTACACTTTGCAAGCGGGCCTCTGCCACATCTATGGCAACCGGATATTGATCAGTTGACAATGACCAGTAATAGAAACCTGTGGCAAACCTGCCGGAATTAAATAGGTCTGACCCTCGCCTACCCGCTCATCTTCAATCATCGCCTCTCCCCGAACACAATAAAGGATCTGGCAGCTTTTTGTATGGGATTTGATCTGCCAGCGATCGAGGATCTCTAACCGCTCCACAATAAAATGCTCATTCGAAACAAGCCCTTCTACCCGATGATGGCCATCTGCCTGAACGAAATTCGGCTCTATTTTACAAGCCTGTTGAGAATTCCAATCGATACAAGAGAGCCCCTCTTCAAGGTGCATTTGCCGTCCCGATCTTCCCCAATCGTATAAACGGTAGGTCGTGTTTGAGTTTTGCTGCACTTCCAGCAAATGAGAGTCTTTGCAAATGGCATGAACCATCCCTGCAGGAACATAGATGGCGTCCCCTCTTTCAAGATCCAATCGATTCAGTAGCGGTTCTGCCCGTTTTTGTTCTAGTGCCTTGGTAAATTCCGCTAAAGTAACACCTCCGCGCAACCCGACATAAACAGTGCTTTTTTTCAAAGCAATCCACATCTCAGATTTCGCCTCCCCACCAAGACGAGGAGCCGACGTTGCATCGGGATGGACCTGAAGGCTTAAATTCTCTTTCGCATCGATGATCTTGACGAGAAGGGGAAACGGATTCCAGCACTTATTTTTCCCAACAACTTTTTCCTTTCCGTCTTCGAGAAACTCATGTAAAGTCTTCCCTTCCCATTTCCCATTGGCAATCAGGCTCATCCCCTCTTTTCGATCGGAAACTTCCCAAGATTCAGAGCCCCAAACGTATGGTTTATGAAAAGAATCTAATCGGATCGGATACATCATAGAAAAACTTTAAACCCCTCCGGTTTTTATAGCCAGCGCTTTGTCAAACGCATCAACAACCTCAGGGTATTCTTTGACAAGCCACTTACGAAGAGAGTGCGTTGCGCTCCACCATTCATGAGACACTCTCGATTTTTCCGAAAAGTCGCAAAGAAACAACCTGCCCGGATCTAAGTGGACCAGCTTTCCCTCTAAAAAACCAAAATTATGCTCCACATCGTGATCGCTATCGGCAATCCCCTTTGATATCCGAAAATCCACCATCTCTAAAAAATCATTCAGCGTTGAGACAAGCGCCTGATTTCCTTGGGTCTTTTGAATATTTGCAAGAGCCGAGTAAAGGGGCTCACATTTTCTTTGAACAACAAAAGGAACAGAGTTTAAATCTACTTCAAATTCACGACTTGCCCGATCGATCACCCTTACAATTGGCAACCCTTCCGACTTGCTTAAGTGAAGATACATAATCCCTGTTTGTTCCTGCAGAAACTTTTCAGCAACGAAATAACTCTCCGCGTAAAAAAAAGCGCGCCTCGTCCTCTTTTTCTTTTCCTCTTCCTTATTCCAAAGAGCAAAGCAATACCACGGCATCTCAAAATATTTTTTATTAAAAAATTTAAGGACCGTTGTCCCATCTTCTCCTATAAATGCAAAGGATTGTCTTCCAGATCCCAAGAACGTAAACCGTTGATTTAAGATAGGCAAAGAAACTGTCTCACTCCTTTCATTGATCGGAGCCTTGATAACATCTCCGGAAAAATCTGTCCGGATCTGCGCCACCAGAGCAAGAACAACAGCGACAATAACAGGGATCATTTTTTGACTTTGAATCATTTATGAAATATCATACCAACTTCAACCAATTTAGAGGTACCATGGCGCCACAATTTACCGACTCTGTCATGCAAGCTCTCGAAGAAGCGTTTAAAAACGCCGAAAAACGACGCAATACGGAAGTGGGGGAAAACCACCTTATTTTAGCTCTCGCCTCCGATGATGACGGATATTTTGTTCAATTAACAAAAAGTCTTGGGCTCGAGGTCTTGCCACTTAAAGAGCAACTAGAAAACGCAATCGACCGCGCCCCCCAATTTACAGCAGGGGATCAAAAGCCAACAATCTCCATGCAGCTCCAAAGAGAAATCGCAGACGCGGAAAGGCTCGCCTCTCTCTGGAAAGATACGTATATAGCCACAGATCACCTGATTATCAGTTTTTGGAATCTTGCCGGAGAGCCTTTTGCCTCCTGGAAGAAAAAAATTCCTCTAAAAACAATCGAACAAAAAATACAAGAACTTCGGAAAGGCAGTCATATGGATTCTCCCAACGCAGAAGCAACGATCAATGCACTCAAAAAATACTGTAAGGATTTAACAAAGCTTGCTAAAGACGGAAAACTCGATCCGGTGATTGGAAGAGACGAGGAAATTCGGCGCACAATGCAGGTGCTCAGTCGTCGGACGAAAAATAACCCCCTCTTAATCGGCGAGCCCGGGGTTGGAAAAACGGCGATCGCTGAAGGTCTTGCGCTCCGCATCGTCCAAGGAGACGTTCCCGATTCGCTAAAGAATAAAAAGCTTTTCGCTCTCGATATGGGAAGCCTTATCGCAGGAACAAAATACCGGGGCGAATTTGAAGAGCGGCTCAAAGGCATTTTGAAGGAAATCGAACAGGCTGAAGGGGAAATCATCCTCTTCATCGACGAAGTGCACACTCTGGTCGGCGCCGGAGCCTCTGAAGGGGCGATGGACGCCGCCAATCTGTTAAAACCGGCGCTTGCCAGAGGAACGCTTCATTGCGTGGGAGCAACTACCCTCAACGAATACAAAAAGTACATTGAAAAAGACCCCGCCCTAGAGCGAAGATTCCAAACCGTTTTAGTTCCTGAGCCATCCGTTATTGACGCTCTTGCCATACTTCGCGGTCTTCGAGAAAGATACGAAAATTTCCACGGTGTACGCATCACCGAAGATGCGCTTCATGCCGCGGTTACCCTTTCCAACAGATACATCCCGGATCGAAGACTTCCCGATAAAGCCATCGACTTGATCGATGAAGCTGCAAGCATGATCCGGATGCAAATCGGAAGCATGCCTTTGCCCATCGACATCAAAGAGAGGGAACTGGCAACTCTCATTGTAAAGCAAGAGGGGCTCAAGCGCGAGGATATCCCTGCCGCCAAAGAAGAGCTTGATAAAATAGGCAAAGAAATCAGCGCTCTTAAAGAGAACTTGAAAACACTCAAAAGTAGATGGAACCTAGAAAAAGAGCTCATTGCCTCTGTAAAAGAGAAAAAGGGGAAATTAGAACATATCCGATTCCAAGAAGAAGAAGCGGAGCGCTCCGGCGACTACAATAAGGTGGCAGAGCTGCGCTACGGCATTCTTCCCAAAATCAAAAAAGAAATCGAAGATGCGGAAAAGAAATTAGGCAGCCAAGAACACAGGCTCCTCAAAGAAGAAGTCGACGAGCAGCTCATCGCCCATATCGTCGCAAAATGGACAGGAATTCCGGTCCAAAAAATGCTCCAAAGCGAGAAAGAAAAATTTTTGCACTTAGAAAAAGTCCTCGAAAAACGGGTCGTCAGCCAAGAAGTTGCCGTCCAAGCGGTGAGCGAAGCGATGCGAAGATCAAGAGCGGGCCTGAGCGATCCCTCAAGACCTCTCGGCGTATTTCTCTTTGTTGGCCCCACAGGCGTCGGGAAAACAGAGCTTGCTAAAGCTTTGGCAGTCCAGCTTTTCAACCAAGAAGAAGCGCTCATCAGACTCGATATGTCTGAATACATGGAAAAGCATAGCGTATCTCGGATGATCGGATCGCCGCCAGGCTACATTGGATATGAGGAAGGAGGGCAGCTCACCGAAGCGATCAGAAGGAGGCCCTATTGCGTCGTTCTTCTCGATGAAATTGAAAAAGCGCACCCGGATGTATTTAATGTGCTCCTCCAGATTTTCGATGAAGGAAGAGTGACAGATAGCCAAGGAAGGACAATCAATTGCAAAAATGCCCTTTTCATTATGACATCGAACTTAGGGTCGCAAGAGATGATGGAGTTTTTAAAAAGCCATAAAAAGAAACCGACAAAAGAAGAGATTTTGCATGTCATCGATCCGATCCTTTCGCGCCATTTCAAGCCTGAATTTATCAATCGACTCGACGAGATACTCCCCTTCTTGCCGCTCCAAGAAAAAGACATGGAACAAATTGCGAAAATCCAGCTCGGCAAAGTAGAAGAAAGACTCAGAGAAAAACACATCCATCTCGATATTTCCGAAGATGTTTTATCCTACCTTGCAAAAGAAGGATACGATCCGCTTTTTGGCGCCCGTCCGCTAAAACGGTACATACAGAGCCTTGTCGTAAATCCGCTGGCAAGCGCGCTACTCGAGGGGAAAATTCACCCGAATAAAACGGTAGAAATCCGCATGAAATCGTCCCCAAAAGGAAAGCCGGAACTCACGATACAAGAGGTCTAATATCAGGGTGATTGCATTAAAACTCCTTGAAAAGAAAAGCAGGATGGACATGATACGCGCGGAGAGCCGCGCTACAGGTCGGGGAAGCCCCGAACCCCCTCTTGAAAATTAACTTTTTTTGTGGGGGTTTGGGGCTTCCCCAACCTGCCTATCCTGCTATCCTGTTATTTTTTTCTCTATGCGAATGCAATATCAAGAACTTTATCATGCAATCGCCCTGGGTCTAATGTCTGTTTGATTTCACTCTTTTAACAGACTCAGAAACAATGAGAGCAATGCCAAAAGATGTGAGAGAACCCACTTTGCTCGCAATCCCATATCGCCCAAACAAACTTATATTTTTAAAAAAGTCAGCCTGAGACATCAAAGCTGATGCGCCAATGGACGCCGAGCTGCCCGCCCAGCCGGACAAGGCCGCCAACATAGGACAGTATCCGCAGTGGCGATCCTGTGTTCCTACGACCTGGTTTGAAAAATAAATTGTCGCAAAAGGAAGCGCTCCCAATGCTAAAAGACTCGGTATTCTGCTGTATAAAATTATTTTTTGAAAAAACTTATTCCCTTTTTGGGGCTCTCCCGATAGGGCCATCAACGCAACGGACGTTATCCCCGCCACACCGGATCCAATCGTTGTCGCAGCAAAGAAATAATTAAATGACTGCGTATTTAAATATTTATTTTTAAAGTCACTAATAATATTCATAATTTATTACCTAAATCTTAAGTCAATATTAATTATAACAGAATACGCAATAATTTGTGCATATAACATTCTTGCAAAATAGTCTTCCCTTCATGATAATGATGAAACAAACGAAGGTGAGGAGTTTGGATGTCGAAAGCCAAATATTTTTTAATGGGGGCCGGGGTTCTTTTTGCAGTCATTGCAACCAAGGGCTATCTCAAAAATAAGCAAACCGATAAGCCGGTAGATCTGACCCAAAACTCTTTAGTTGAAGAAATTATTATTCCTCAAAGCGCTCCCCCCCTAGCCCCTCAAAAAACCACCCTTCAGCCGATAAAACTTGAACCTCCCATCCAGACGGCAGCCCCCTCTTCCTCGGACAGCGCATTGGAAATCGATAAAGTAGCCCTGCTTTTTGCGCTCGATTCAACAAAACTGCCGATCGTTGAAACCATTTCTTACACAAGCAGAGTGCCTTGGCTCAAAGGAAGGCCTGCATGGATTTCAGATTACGCCTCGCACTACGAGACATCGCGCCATTTCATTGCGCGAAGCCTCAATAAAAAGATAGACTATTTTAGCCAAAAAGTGGGCCCCGGCGATAAATTCAATGTGTTTAAAAAAGACAAAAACCTGAGATTTCACCTCCTGATCGATCTCACAAAAGCAAAGATGCGATTTTATTACATCGACATGGACTCAAATGAAAGGACCCTTTTAAAAACATACCGCATTGGCGTTGGAAGAGTGGACCCGCAAAGAAAATCAGGATTCCTCACTCCTATTGGAAAATACGAATTGGGAGACAGAATCGCGATCTATAAACCGGGGGCGATGGGATTTTTCCAAGATACAAAAACGGAGATGATTCGGGTGTTTGGCACACGCTGGATTCCGTTTGAAAAGGAACTTGAAGGCTGTACAGAATCTGCGAAAGGATTTGGTCTTCATGGCGCTCCATGGGGAATCGATCCGGTGACGGGAGCCTTGATAGAAGATAAGAGTAAAATCGGCAAATATGATAGCGATGGATGCATTCGACTGGCGCAAGAGGACATAGAAGAACTTTTTGCCATTATCATCACAAAACCCACAGTTGTAGAGCTCGTTAAAAACTTTGAAGACGCTAAACTTCCCGGAGTTGAAAAATGACCATCCTTCCGCATGAAAGACAAATCCACGAAGTAGAAAAGACGCTTCAAAAGCTCAAAGAGCAAAATGAGAGCAGTTCATTTTTATCTCCCAAGGAACTTGTCGAAATGGAAAAAAAGCTCCAGGATCTAAAAAAAACGGTCTACTCAGAGCTTAAACCCTGGGATCGAGTCGCCATATGCCGCCACCCACAAAGACCTCACGCGATCGATTACATCCAAAATTGCGTTGAAGATTTTGTGGAGATCTTTGGCGATCGGACATTCCAAGACGACCATGCGATCATCGCAGGGTTGGGCAAGATCCAAGGGCAAAAATTCATGATCATCGGCCAAGAGAAAGGGAAAGACACCGAAAGCCGCATCTATCGCAATTTTGGGATGCCCCACCCTGAAGGATATCGAAAAGCGATGCGCTGTATGCATATGGCTGCAAAATTCGATCTGCCCGTTCTCTGCCTTCTCGATACACCGGGGGCTTATCCCGGACTTGCTGCAGAAGAAAGGGGTCAGGGATGGGTGATTGCCCAAAACCTCTTTGAAATGGCACGACTCCCAACGCCCATTATTGTTCTTGTGATCGGCGAAGGGTGTTCCGGCGGAGCGCTTGGCATGGGCGTTGGCGATGTGATTGGCATGTTAGAACATTCTTATTATTCTGTGATCTCTCCGGAGGGGTGCTCATCAATCCTTTGGAAAGATGCCTCTAAAAATGCAGTTGCGGCAGCAGCGCTCAAAATGCAATCTGAAGATCTTTTAGATCTCGGCATCATCGACCAGATCATTAAAGAGCCACTCGGCGGCGCCCACACAAATCCAAACGCAGTATATCAAAACGTAAAAACGTTTATTCTGCAGGGGTGGGAAGCATTAAAATCGGTGCCAATTGATGAGATGATAGAAAATCGCTATCAAAAATTTCGGAAAATGGGCAAATTTGTAGAGGAACAACAATTGGTTTCTCATGAAGCTCCTCCTTCAAGCTGCGCTACGCAATAGCCGTCACCTAAGTCTTGCCATCATTACGTTTTTTACGCTCCTCTTGCTTACAGTCGCAAACCAATGCGAAATGTTCTCTATAGGCCTCATGGCAAATACGGGGGCTGATTTTTTTACCCTCTTTAGCGAAAAGGAGCACATTCAAGATCAAATTTCTCTTGGCGAAGTGCAAGAGCGCTGGAGCTCTATTGCGGGGAGCGAAGATGGGTTCATTACAAAACAAGATGCTTCTCTTGCGATTGCTCAGAAAAAGGACACCAATTTTTTACAATGGATTATGCCTAAAATTGCGTCCCATTTCGATATCGAAAAAAATTTTTCCCTGCTCATTATGATGCTTGTCGCAGTGGCCATTTTTAAAGCAATTACCCTCTTTTCATCGCGTTATGTAACGCAGCTTCTCTCCATTCGAGTAACGCGCGATTTAAGACAACAATATTTTGAACATATCCAATCGCTCCCTTTAAGTTTTTACCAAGAGCAAAATTTAGGAAGCCTTTCTTCTCGCGCAGTCGGCGACGCAGGACAAATCGCCTCCTCGATCAATTCGTGCCTGACCAACTATTTGCAAACCCCCTTCACGATCCTATCTACTCTTGGGGCCTGCTTCATGATCTCTTGGCATCTATCGATGATCATCTTTTTAGGACTTCCGCTCATCATCCTCCCCGTTATTTTCATCACAAAAAGGGTCAAGAGGATCTCGAGGCAAATCCAACGAAACCAAGAATCATTTACCTCTGTACTCCTTGATTTTATCTCCGGAATACAAACAGTAAAAATCTTTGCGATGGAGGCTTTTTCTCTTCGAAAGTACAAAGAACAAAACGATCAAATGGCGGCGCTAGAAAGTAGAAGCGCAAAATATGGACTTTTAACAAGGCCGCTTCTGCACATGATCGCGACGGCATGCCTTGCTGTCGTTGTCCTTTTCGGCCTTCATACCCTTCGGATGACCGTCGGACAGCTTCTGATGTTCTGCGGATTTCTCCATCTCTTCTACGAACCAGTGAAAAAATTTGCCGAAGAAAATGCGAATATCCAAAAAGGGGTTGTCGCAGCAGAGAGGATGTTTGAAGTTCTTCACATCAAGCCCCAAATTTGGGATCGTGACGGAGCCATCAAACTCACGTCGTTTAAAAACATCATCGAATTTGACCATGTGTGGTTTAAATATAGAGACGAGTGGGTTCTTAAAGATGTGAGCTTTTCGCTTAAACAAGGAGAAGTTTTGGCCATTGTCGGAGCCACAGGCTCAGGAAAATCGACCCTCGTGCAACTCCTCCCCCGCCTCTACGAAGTGCAAAAAGGGGAGATCCGCATCGACGGAGTTCCCATCAACGCGCTCACCCAAAAATCACTCCGCGATCAGATCGCATTTGTCCCGCAAAAGCCATTTTTATTCTTTGATACCGTGGCAGAGAATATCTCGTTTGGGAGAAATTTTTCACGCGACGAAGTCGAGGAAGCGGCTAAAAAAGCGTACGCACATGAATTTATCGTAGATCTGCCTAAGCAATACGATACACTTCTTGCAGAGATGGGCAAAACGCTCTCCGGAGGGCAGCAGCAGCGCCTTGCGATTGCGAGAGCTCTCGTGAAAAAAGCGCCGATCCTCATCATGGATGAAGCAACCTCCTCTCTTGACGCCCTATCAGAAAATAGGATCAAGCAAGCAATCCGCGAATTGCAAGGCCAAGTCACACAAATCTTGATTGCGCACAGACTTTCGACCATCGAACATGCAGACCGGATCATCTTCATCGATCGGGGCAAGAAAATCGGAGACGGATCGCTCCAGCAGCTTCTGGCCACGTGCCTCCCCTTCAAAGCGCTTTGGGAAGCCTACCATCAAACAGACATCCCGGTTGTTTAAACCGGCCCGATTTTTTCTTGAATCCAGGGCACTAACTCTTGAGTTATACCATTTATCATAAATAACGTTGAGTTGTAGCGTCGGATAGTGCGTCAGATTTGAACGATCGTTTCGAAACTGATATTCTTGAATATCAGTGAGAAAGGATCGTTCAAAGATGACGTGCTAGACGATGCTACAACTCAATGTTATTTTTGATAGATGGTATTATCTCTTCTTCCTCGAGAAAGTTGATCAAAGACTTTTTTAGATCGTCTTGTTTAAGAAGCGTGAGTGAATGAATCATTTTTCCTAGACGGACCTGATAGCCAGTCCACTCCCGCGTTGGGGTTTTATGCGATATACCTGTCTCCAAATCCCATCCCCAGGATTTTGCCACCAAGACAACTCCCTCTCTATAATTGCGCATAAAAACAGGATTTGCAAGAAGCCGTTCAACGTCCTCTTCATTGATAACAAACCGATCCCCATAGACTTGACTTGGATGATCCGTAGGGAACATCCACCAATCAAAACCGCTATCCGGATGTTCTGTATACCGCTCGTGATTGAAGAATCGGCGCTTTGAACTCGCCCAAACGTCGATTCTTCAATCACGAGGGGTATACATACCGAAACAACGTCAAAAGCGCAAAACCGTGCCCAAATGGAGTTTTTCCGGCTCCCTCACAAGAGATCAAGGAGCAAACATGCTTTTAGACTGACTCAAATCTTTGATCGTCTGTTAAAAAAAATATTGTCATAAAAAAAATTTTGGTGTAGGTTCTTCGTCCTTTAAAAG
>CAZQNB010000034.1:0-3541 GCA_964594545.1 uncultured bacterium
GTCGCCCAAGACTCTCTCATCTTTGCAAATGCAAGGAAAGCCTTCCCCTTAAGATCGACAAGAGCCTTTTGGATGACTGGCTTTTGCACCCCTTTTCTCTCTTCCATGTGCATCAAAAGGACAATCGGCACGCAAGAGCATTCCCATAGCTTTGGGTTTTCAGCTAATTTTGAAATGGCGCAAATGACTCCTGTCGCATCATCGCGAACGGCGATTGCAGCAAGACGCCCAAGTGCGTAGGTATAATTCGCATCAAAATTGGAAGGATAGCAAGATCTCCCCTCATAGCCAAAAAAATGGGTGAGAGGCGAAAATTTGCCTTTATAAGAAGGCCTTTTTGCAAGCTCTTGCTTCACAAGGTAGGCGAGCATCACTTCAGTTTCGATTTGAGACAAGGTGAGGTTCCCATGGGGATCTCGGTCTAAAAGAAGCTGTTTTTGGATTTTTTCCGGCAAACTCGAAAACAACGCTTTGGTCTTCGGCTTTAAATGTTCTGCCCCGGATCCTTTGGCCATTAGCTCCAAAATCAATGCCTTCATCTCCGGAATAAATTCAATCAGCCCTTCAGGAACGAGAATAACTCCATGCTCTTTCCCTTCCTCTTTTCTAGAGCAGATAAGATCGGCGATTTCTTTTACAATCGCATCTAAACTTTTCCCTTCTTCTCCGATCAAACAAAGATTCGGCTGCGTGGCTAAAGCGCATTCAAGAGCAATGTGAGAGGCGGATCTCCCCATCAACTTGATGAAATGGTAGTATTTTTTTGATGATGCAACATCCTTCGCAATATTACCGATTAACTCCGCATAGGTTTTACAAGCGCTATCGAAACCAAAAGAAATTTCAATCTCTTCACTTTTTAGATCTCCATCGATTGTCTTTGGAACGCCAACCACTCGCGTAGAGCAGCCATTCATCAGGAAGTATTCTGCTAAAATCGCCGCATTTGTGTTGGAGTCATCCCCGCCCACAATCACAAGGCCATCCAATGTGAGTTCGTTGCACGTTTGCATGCAAGAAGAAATTTGCTGCGCAGTTTCAATCTTCGTTCGGCCTGTTCCAATCAAATCAAAGCCGCCGGTATTGCGCACTTGATCAATTTCTAAAGCTTTGAGATAGCGCCATTTCTTTTCAATGAGCCCGGACGGACCATCTAAAAATCCAATGAGCTGAGAAGAGGTGTGAATTTTCTGGATCAGATCCCAAATTCCGGCAATGACATTATGCCCACCGGAGGCTTGACCTCCGGAAAACAGCACGCCAATGCGAAGCGGTGTTTTCTTTCCTTGACCTGCGACTAATTCATAGCCTTTTTGATCGTAGGTCTTTGGAAAAATAGGACGTAAATGGGGCGTTGCACTTCGTTGCAATGATTTTTTGCGCAAACAAAAATCAAAGGGCTTCATTAAAGACAAGGGCACAGATGGTTGATAGGCTCGGCGTTGATCTTGGAAAGAAGTCATACATCAAACAATGTAAAACTTTCTCTTAAGCCAGTCAAGGGGCTGAATCAAAAAAGTACTCGCCTCGGGAAAGACTTGCCACCTTGCCTGCCATACGAACTCCGATCGCTACGGAGGCTACGCAAAAAAATGACAATCGACACATCGTTGGAATATTGTTTTTTACAGATGCCGGAAGGAGCTTTTTTATTTTTCCCCGGATAGACTCAGCCTCATCCATATTCGAATGAATTTCCTGAACAAGGTTACGGACTTTATCTTTTAGTTGTTTTGAATACGTCTTATCTGACGGAATCAGGTATATTTTTACTCCATTTTCTTTCTTTACTTCCGGAGTAAAAATACGAAACTGAGGGGTCTGATTATAGCTGCACTTTGTTTCCTCAGTCAACTCTCCCTTTTGCAATGACTCAAGAATTTCAGAATCCCCCTCTTTCCCATGACATGTACAAGGGATGCCAAATGGATGCGCGCGATACTGAATATCGGGGCTTTTTTCTTTAGGAATACAAAAGACAAATAAATGACCAATTTTCGAAGTGTCATCTAAAGTTAAGTTCTTAAAACGAGTCACATACTCTTGCAGTCGATCTTGTCTTGCTTTGGGATAAAAAAACTGTATCGCTCCCTGAATTACCTTACTAGAAGAGCTCATGATATTTGAATTACGAGCCATAAAATCGAGCGCTGACTCATACCCCCCAGTATTATAAAAATACCCATCGCAAGAAATCAAATCCTCATTTGCCACAGGTTCATGGTCATATACATCTGCTGCCTTGGAATATCTAGAAATATCATAGTCTCTCGAAAGGTTAGGTAATCTTAAAAATTTAAATTGATGAAGATCTTTCTCAGGACAATGAATTTTCATGAATTCTTTCACAAGATGAGGGAAAACAAGCCATTTTGAGCTTTGGGCGTGGATAAAAACGTGGTGGGTATCTCCATATATTTTTTGCATTTCTAACGCTCTACCCAGCATCATTTTCGTAAGATCCAAATGAGAGTGAAAAGCTTGTACAGTCTTCTCGATTCGCTCTTCCAAATCCGCATCAATAACACCCCAGTCTTTTAAGCGATTCCATTCAAGATCCGGGCCCTCAAAACGGGACTTACGTATCAATCGAACAGCCTTTTCCTGCCAACCGTCTGGTTTTTCTGTTTGTAAAAGAGTTAATTGATTTTGAAGAGTGTCAATTTCAGCCTCGCCTATCGATATCCCCATGAGTACCACCCTTGATTTTTACCTATATTATACAAATTAACAGATAAATAGTGTATAATAAAAATGAACTAAAAATTAAATATTATTACTATGACAACAATTTCAATTGAAAATTTTACTTACGAAACAATAGAAGGAAACCCAGCCCACAAGATCGGACCTACCATCCCCATTCAAATTGGGAAAATCGAGGCGCTATCACAGGAATATTTTGGGAAAGTTTTTGGGATCATCAATCAGGTTACGTTAACAAACACCTATCCGAACGGAAGTTCCAGGGCAAACCACAACGGCACGCATTCAGCAAGACAAGCGCGAATGCTCCAAATTGTCTTTGAAAAAATCGAAAACGGGCCCGGCAAAAATCAACTAGAAGGGTTGACTTTGGAAGAAAGAAACCACCTCGTTTTAGCAGCTTTCCTATTGCGCGCAGGAAGAATTGATGAATCTTCGCACATTGATCCCAACCCTGATGACTATTACACTAGGTCCGCAATGATTTACGAGGCTTATGCCAATCAATTGAAAGCTTCAAGCCAGGTGATTTCATGGGTGAGCATGGTCATTCTAGACTCCTGCAAACCTTCGTGTATTAGAAATCCGGAAATTGACACGACGCCTAAATACAAATTCGCTTGGGATTGCCTTACTTTAGTGCACAACCTCGATTTAATCCGTTGCTTTGACAAAACTGATATTGACGGAAGGATCACAACTTTAATGAACTCTTTAATTACCCCATATGTTGCATCGCCTCAAGAAACCGTAAATGAACTTTTAAAGATCTCAAAACAATTATGCTCTGCCACCGGATGTTCAAGAACGTACGATTGGCACTGGGGTGATCCTA
>CAZQNB010000034.1:3641-15976 GCA_964594545.1 uncultured bacterium
TCTCTCATCGCTTGCCATTTTAAAAGATTCTCGTCAAAATGGCCTCTTATGACTGTTTTTTGCGTGATTCCAGCCCGTTTTAATAGTTCCCGATTTCCCGGCAAACTCTTAGCCAAAGCCTCCGGTAAAAGCGTCCTCCAACACACCTTCGAACAAGCATCCAAGAGCTCTACCATCGACGCCATTTTTGTCGCGACCGATGATGAGAAAATCGCAAAACATGTCGAGGAGTTAGGCGGAGTTGTCATCTGGACATCGCCTGAGTGCCAAAACGGGACGGAAAGAATTGGCGAGGCTTTGCAAAAAGAGCCTAGACTTCAAAAAGCTGAGTATATCATCAACCTTCAAGGCGATCACCCCTGCACAAAACCGGAGACCATAACAGCGATTGTTCAAGCTTTGAAATCAGACAAGGCAGCCTCGATGTCGACCGCGATCACAAAAATTGATACGTTTGAAGACCTTGTTTCTCCCCACATTGTCAAATGTGTATTTGACACATCGCTAAGCGCCCTCTATTTTAGCAGATCCCCCATCCCCTACCATTTTCAAAATCAACCTATCAACGCGTACGCCCATATCGGGATTTATTGCTATAAACCCCAATTTCTCAAAGAAATGTTTGCTCTAAACAGCACCTGGACGCAAAAAAGTGAAGATCTTGAACAACTAAAAGTGCTAGAAAATGGCCATAAGATTAAACTAGCTATTGTTGATGAAATGATCCTCGGAATCGATACTCCAAAAGATCTAGAAAAATTTAAAGAGATTTTATGTCGGTAAAATATATTTTCATAACGGGCGGAGTGGTCTCTTCCCTTGGTAAAGGACTCACTTCTGCATCCATCGGAATGCTTTTAGAACACTGCGGCCACAAGATCGCGATGCTCAAACTCGACCCCTACTTAAACGTCGATCCGGGGACGATGAATCCATTCCAGCACGGCGAAGTGTATGTCACAGATGATGGCGCAGAGACAGACCTTGATCTTGGCCACTACTACCGCTACACAAACTCCCCCCTCTCAAAAGCCTCCAACACAACTTCCGGTCAAACGTACGACACCGTTATTAAGAAAGAGAGAAAAGGCGATTATCTTGGGAAAACAGTCCAAGTCATCCCCCACATCACAGATGAAATCAAAAACCGAATTTTAGCTTGCGCTACGCAAGAAAAAGACATTTCTGTCGTTCTCGTTGAAATCGGCGGCACCGTCGGAGATATCGAATCCCTCCCCTTTTTAGAAGCGATTCGACAATTTCGATATGAAAGAAAAAAAGATTGCATCAACATCCACCTCACCTACGTCCCTTATCTAAAGGCTGCGGGCGAGGTCAAAACAAAACCTGCGCAACACTCTGCGCAAATGCTCAGAGGAATCGGCATTTTCCCGGACATTCTCCTTTGCAGATGTGAAAACCCCCTCTCAAAAGAGATCAAAGAGAAAATTTCTCTCTTTTGCAACGTTCCTGAAGAATCTGTCTTTGATGAGCAAGATGTCAAACAAAGCATTTATGAAGTGCCCCTTGATCTTTACAATCAAGGCCTCCATGAAATGATCTGCAAAATGCTCGATATCAGCGGAAAAAAAACACCGGATTTGACAGAATGGAAGCAAATGCTCCACAGAGCTACGCACCCCAAAGGGAAAGTTGTGGTGGGAATCGTGGGCAAATATATCGACCACCAAGATGCCTATAAATCGGTCTTTGAAGCGCTCCATCATGGAGCCGTTGCAAACGGCGTACAGCTGGAAATTCGAAAATTTGAATCCGAAAAAATCCAAGAATCGGGATCTGTTCCGGATGCGATTGCGGGATGCGATGGATATGTCGTTCCCGGTGGGTTTGGAGAGCGGGGCTGGGAAGGGAAAATTTCGACAGCCAAATATTGCAGAGAAAACAATATCCCTTACTTAGGCCTTTGTCTTGGCATGCAAGTGATGATCGTCGAGTTTGCAAGGAACGTCATCCAATTAAAAGACGCCAATTCTACCGAGATGAATCAAAGCACCACAAATCCGGTGATCTCTTTATTGAGCGAACAAAAAAACGTGACCAACCTTGGCGGCACGATGCGCCTGGGCGCGTATCCCTGCGAATTAAGCGCAGGCTCTCTTGCTGAAAAAGCGTATGAAAAATCGCTCATTTGGGAAAGGCACCGCCATCGCTATGAATTCAACAATGAATATAAAGAAGCCTTTGAAAGTCACGGCATGGTCTTTTCCGGCAAACTCCAAAAGGGAAATCTTTGCGAAATTTCCGAAGTAAAAAACCATCCGTGGATGCTCGGCGTACAATTCCACCCGGAATTCAAATCCAAACCCCTTCACCCCCACCCGCTATTTCGGGATTTTATCCAATCTTTAGTCATCCGCGAAAAACAAAGGCAGTGGTCAGAGTCGGATGCGGCTGCGGTAACTCAATGAAAAAACGGATCGTTGCGATTGATTTTGGAATGAAGCGCTGCGGTCTTGCGATTTCCAATGACACAAAAACAATGGCGCTTCCCTGGACAACGGTCACAGGGGGCTTTCCCTCTCTTGTTGCAGCGATCCAAAAACGGAAAGATGAGATCGAACACATCATCATGGGGCTCCCCCTTCTCATGAATGGAACAAAAGGGGACATGGCGATCAAAGTGGAAGCGTTTGCAAAAACGCTTGAAAACGCTCTCCAAATCAAAGTCGAACTCATCGACGAAAGACTCTCTAGCAAACACGCAGAATCGGCGTTGAGAGAAACGGGACAAAACAGAAAAGCGAGAACTGAGAAAACCGATGAGACTGCGGCCGCCCTTCTTTTACAAAGTTATTTGGATAAAGCTTTTTTGATCACAAAACCGCTCACACTTCCTGCAAAGGATGCGAGCATACCTGTCACAAAACCGATCACAGTTCCTGTAACCATTTGAACGCCACTGTATTCTTTGTCTTGCCTAAGCGTTGCTGATGCAAGGCAACCAATAAGAGATCCCCGCAGACCGCCTTCCATAATATCGACAACCCAAGGCCTCTCGCTATTGCCCTGCCAAGATCTGAAAAAAGCAATAACCGACTCAACGGTGCCGACAAACAATGCGCTCCGAAGACCTGCGCGCTCTGAAACATGCGCTACTTTATTGATGAGAGCCATATTTACATAAAAGTGTTGCACAGTATCCGGCATCTTATTGCCGAAAACCCAGGACAAACCCTGCCGTAAAGGGACGACAAAGTCATCGGTATTCGCATACTGATTTGTCACTTTAAGAATCGGCTCAAACATACGCCGAACACCCTCTGAGCAACCATACCCAACACCACAAGATCCTAAAAAGCCAAATCCCCCAACAATCGCAGAAAGGGCTTCACTTGAAATTGTCATTGGAGACCCCTAAATAGCTTATTTGCTCCCCAACCGGCAAGAGTGCCAATACCGGAACCGATCATTCCGCTTACAAAACCTGCAACGCTAGAGGCTAAAATCCGTAGAGCTTTAGCTTCTTGATCGCCGCCAAAAGACCCAATACCTACACCGATAAGAGCCCCTCTAACACCCCCATTGAGCGCGCAGACAACCATGTCTTTAGGTTCTTTCCCTTTCCAGGCAAGAGCAAAACTCCAAAAAGTTTCAATCCCACCCGCCCAAAAAGCGCTTCTCACGCCGGACCTACCGGATACTTCAAGTCCTTGGGCCACCTCATTTACGCAGTTAGATAGCCATCCGCTGCTCAAGGATACATTCCGGGCCTGTAAAGCAAGTATTTCAGAAGATCCACCGATATCGGCTGTTCCCGCAGCATTTGCCATCGCAGTTGACACTTTGTGAAAACAATTGAGTTCTTTTTGCAGGCTCCCACAGTAGGCAAGTCCGGATCCAAAAAATCGTTGGAATATCTGCGCAGATAAAGACCCTACCGGCCAGGACAAGCAAGCGCCTGCCGAAAATGCCATCAAATCTCTTCTTTCAATTGCTATGTCCATGAGGATAGGATACCATCCTCAGGGCATTTTTTTCCATTTCCCTGAACTAAACAGGTAAGGAAAAAATTCTTTCCGCAAAGCCTCCAATAAAAAAATGGAAACCCCCGGGATCAAAGCAATCCCCCATTCGTGAAGGGATAGAGGGACGACCTCAAAAAGAGAGCGGAAAAACGGGGTATATAAGATCATGAGATGCAAAGAGCAGGTAAGAGAGATAGCCAAAAGAATCGGCCTGTTTTTAACAAAGCCTATTTTTCGCAAAGGGATTTCATCTGTTCGCATCTCAAAGCCAATCAGCCATTCAAATGCCACAATGCTGCAAAGAACCACGGTTCTCGCCTTTTCAAGCGACATATGTAGATAGGTGTAATCAAATATAAAAAATAGCCCTAACCCCAAAAGACCTGCGAGAAAAATAATCCGATACACCATCCCCGGATAGATCAATTGCGAAAGGGGGTGTCTTGGCGGTTGCTTCATCTCATTGCCCAGTTTTGGCTCAAAGCCAAGAGGGATGGCAATCACAGAGCCGGAAACCAAGTTAATCCATAAAATCTGCAAAGGAAGAAGCGGAGCAATGCCGATGAATATGACAGAAAGGATAAGACCAAAAAGCTCTCCAAAGCAAGTTGTTATTAAAAACGTGCATACATTGCGGAGCCGGTTAAAGATCGCCCTCCCCTCTTCAATGGCAGCCACGATGGAATCAAATCGGTCATCAGACAAAACCATATCCGAGGCCTCTTTGGCCACATCCGTGCCTAAACGGCCCATGGCAATCCCAATATTGGCAGCCTCTAGAGCCGGCGCGTCATTGACTCCATCTCCCGTCATCGCCACGATATTTCCCTTCGCTTGCAAACTATTGACTAGTCTCAATTTCTGCGCAGGCTCAACACGCGCAAAAACCGATACGGCCTCAAGCCTCTGAGATAGTTCTAAGTCGCTCATTTGGTCTAAATCGGTCCCAATGATGACTCCCTCGGTAGAAATATTGAGCTCTTTCGCAATGGCGAGAGCTGTTTTCGGATTGTCTCCCGTAATCATCATGACCCGAATACCCGCCTCATGGCAATGCTTTATCGCGTCAACAACTTCCTTCCGTGGAGGATCCACCATCCCGAAGATTCCGGTAAAAATCAGTTTCCCAAGAAAAAGTTCCTCTGTCACCTCTTCAACCCCAGGACCCACTTCTAAGTAGGCAACAGCCAAAAGCCTAAAGGCTTTTGTTGTCATCTGCTCGATGAACGTATTGACTTTCGTTTTGATCTCGGCAGTGAGGGGGATGGGCCCTGCCTTAGATAAAATGGAAGAGCTAATCGAAAGGAGTTTTTCCGGGGCGCCCTTCACGTAAACCCACCTACGATCCCCCTCGCTGTGGAGAGTTGCCATATAGAGATTTTCGCTTAAAAAAGGGATTTCGCTGATGCGCGGAAACTTGTCTTTCAAAAACTCCCTATCTAAACCTGCTCTATCAGCCACCACAAGAAGGGCCCCTTCTGTGGGATCGCCAATCATCTCAGGGCTTGCTTTCCCGAAGACAAGTTCTGCGTCATTGCATAAAGCGCCGATTTCAAGCATACGCTGAAAAACCACATTGTCTTTTGGAACCCTTTCCACAGTTTCTTCGAGTGAATAGAGGTGATTTGCCGTCATCTGATTGAGGGTTAACGTCCCTGTTTTATCTGAACAAATCACTGTTGTGGAACCTAAACTCTCAACAGCTGCCAGCTTGCGGATGATCGCGTTTCTTTTTGCCATGGTATGCATGCCGGCTGCAAAGGTCGCAGTGAAAGCGACAGGAAGCCCTTCGGGGATTGCAGAGATGATCGCAGCTACCGCCAGCAAGAGAACATCGATCAGAGGTATCCCTCTATACCAACTAATCAAACAAAAGAAGATAACTGCGAGAAAAATACTCATGAGCATCCACCGTCCAATGGATCTGATGTTTTTCTGCAGGGATGTGGGTTCCGGTTTAATCTCTTGAATGGTCTTTGCAATGGACCCAAGACAGGTCCCCATTCCGGTATCTGTGATGATGGCAGATCCTCTGCCGTATACGACAACGGTTCCGGTGTACACCATGTTTGTCCGATCGGCGATCACAAAAGAGCCACGCAATGTTTTTTCATTTTTTTCTGAAGAAATGGACTCCCCGGTCAACATCGATTCATTCATCTTGAGATGCATAGATTCAAAAAGACGGGCGTCAGCAGGCACAGTATCGCCGATTTCCAGGCGAATGACGTCGCCGGGCACTAAAGTTTCTGAAGGGACAACTTGCAACTTCCCATCTCTCAACACTTTAGACTTATGAGAGGCCAGTTTTTTTAAAGCGCAAATAGCCTTTTCTGCCTTCATCTCCTGAAAAAAACCAATCATGACCATAAGAAAGATGGTCACGACCAAGACAAAGGCTTCCAAAAGATCGTGAGTAAAAAATTTGACGCCCACAGCCAGGGCAAGGATAAGGACAAAAGGGGTTAAAAACTGCCGAAAAAAAAGGAACCAAAGAGACGGGTCCTTTGTATGGAGAATTCGGTTTAAGCCAACATGGAGCAAACGGCCTTTCGCTTCCGCAGAGGCAAGGCCCTCTTCGGTCGATTTAAGCCGGCTAAAAACATCAGAAATGGAGTGAAGATGCCAGTCTACCTTTGAGCTCATGGGTATATCTTGTAGATATCCCCTTTATGTTTTATAGACAAGGATCAAAAAAATGAAGACGCAAAGACGAGAACTATGGGGCGATGAACTTCGCCAATTTTGCAACCCTTTTATCAATTTTTCTTTTAAGTTCATTGATCGTATCTACTGGCAACGGGGAGCCCTCTTCTCGTGATTTTTTCTCAAGTCCTGATATACAATCACTAAATAGCTTAATACGCATTTTATTGTACCTTTCAAACCCCATCTTATTTCTTAAATAGGCAAAGATCCATTCTAATTTACAGTTTTTCCCTTTTTGCGGTGTTTGAAAAACAGCCCTCTCTGCTTTCGGTCGAATAATCTTCGCTCCTTCAATCTTTAAAATTGCCCCATAGGCTTCATGTTCATTTTCAAATGCATACCAATTCATGAATTCTCGAATTTTTTGCTCCGAGATTTCCTCTTTCAGAACTCTGACCCTTAAAAGGGTCTCCACTTTTTTTCCTTGAGCGTTATGATAATCAAGTCCACACCCCGAGTTAAATATCTCGCAATCAATATACCCCTCTACTCGCTGAACAAGAACCAAACCCATCCCATGACCTTTGAATCCATAGATAAAAAGAAGTTCTTCTCCCAATTTGGCAAGCCGTTCTACAACCTCCAAGGATTCATCCTTTACTTTGTTCTTACATACATTTGTGTCTCGTAGGGACGCAGAACTCAAAGCCTTAGCCTCATAATCATAACCCAAAACTTCAAGATAATCAGAGATGATTGCGCAAGGATTTACATAGGGAACAGAATCGCCACAATCGCCCCCTAACAACAGTCGAATAAAAAGATCATTTGTTATTTTGTTTTCCGTATGACCCTGAGTAAAGCAAGTGTTACACACTTGACCATCGGGAAACACGATTCTCCCTTCGCCATGTAAATGGCCATAAACAAAGCGCCCCTCCAAAAGGGTTTTATCCTGCAAAAGTCTTCTTGATTCACCGTGCGGAAGACAATGAGAAAAACTCCCTTCCCAAATCTCTCCACTAGGGAAGACAACTTTTCCCTTTCCGGTTCCATAGGCTTTCATAAAAGAATGGTCGAAAACCGTCCCAGGAGGAAAAACTCCCCGGAAAAGATATTGTAAAACACATTTTTTAAACAAGAATTGCTTCAAATTTAGGGGTGGAGAGGATCTCAATTGCCTAGAAAAAAAAGAACTGATTTTCATATTACCCATTTTTTGGTTTTACTGGCTCAAACACTTCATCGACAATTGCATTAATTCTTTTCTGTGCTTCATCCAATACGAACGGTATAACAGGACGCCCCCCGTTGATTATGTGTTTCCTGTGCAATCGGTAGAGCACATCATCTACGTCTCTTCGAGCTAAATTTTTTTCACGAATCAACCTGCATGCCTCCTGATGTGCTTTCTCCTCCCTTCTTTCGAGATAGCAGGAAAACCCAATTAAAATAACAGACGAAACAACAACAGGAATTATCATTCTACGATGAATGAACAGAATAAATAGCACCGATGCAAAAATAAAGGCTATCATAGTCCCGACTGTCATATTTCTAGATGAGTATCCAGACTGATCAGTAGATTCCGTTTCGGGGGCTCGTCTGTGAAATAATTTCAGACCTCTTTTCTTGACTTCTTTATTTAACGCCTCTATTTTCAGAGTTAGATCTCTAATCTTTTGGGTACAAGCGACTTTTTCGCCTTCCTTTGCGCCATTGTTTTGACGCAATCTGTTCACTTTATCTAACAAACTATTTGTATATTCATACAATTTTTCAAGCTCAGAATCTGACAATTTCGAGAATTCTGTTTCACGGTTTTGCCCCTTCTCACTTGAACACAAATCCATTTCCGTTAAAGAAATCTGTAACCGATTGTAGATCAAAATCTTGCAAAGATCGCTTTCGAAAAATGTACAAAGTCGGGGTAACGAAAAACCATTAACAGGAAATCGGTATCTCTCTATTTGGCCGACGGGGGGCTTGAACACTTGAATTGCGTTATTTACAGCAGATTTTTTTGAGGAGGTCCCTACATACCTCAGACCCACATATGCACCAGAAATAGTTTTGATCACAAAACCCCCTCACTAATACGTCATTAATTGATTAAAGTTTAATTAATTATATACTAAATATTTGTATTAAACAATATATAAAATTTATTTAAATTAAATCAAAAACGCAAATAAATCAAATCACTAAGAACCAATATGTTACGCGAACGCAACCTGATAATTTCCAATAACCTACCAAAAAACGCCCCCCTGAATTTGGTTGATTTTGGCATTTCGGCTCCGAGAAAACAGATGGAGAGCAACAGAACTTCACTTTACAGACACTCCCTTAGAGGTATGAAGAATCGTTCTTGAAAATTGCCAATCGAAAATATATAGTGAATCTAGAGCGCGTATGACAAATAACAACTCCAATCCACTAGAAGAGCCGGATCGTTCAAGTCGAACAATAGAGCCTTGTATTGTTGTAATCTTCGGCGCAACAGGGGATCTTACTGGGCGCAAACTAAGCCCTGCCCTGTACAATCTAGGAAGAGAAGGGATGCTCCCTCCCAACTTCGCCACGGTGGGATTTGCGAGAAGGGAAAAAACCCATCAGCAGTTTCGCGACGAAATCAAAGAAGACGTCAACGCATTTTCACGCGTAAAACCAATTGACGAAACGTTTTGGAAAAATTTTCAAGAAAAGCTCTTCTATCATCGCTCTGAGTTCGATAATGATGAAGGATATCAAGCGTTAAATACGTTTTTAAAAGAGCTCGACACCAAGCTTGGAACCAGAGGAAATCGGGTATTTTACCTCTCGGTCCAGCCAAAATTTTTCCCCATCATCATCCAAAAGCTCAAAGAAAACGGTCTCATTTACGATAGCAAAGATAAAGATCATTGGTCGCGCGTTATCATCGAAAAACCGTTTGGCCATGATTCTGACTCTGCAGCCCATTTGCAGCAGGAGATCGCAAAATATCTAGACGAATCGCAAACCTATCGGATCGACCATTATCTAGGCAAAGAAACAGTTCAAAATTTGCTCGTCTTTCGATTCGCCAACTCGATTTTTGAATCGCTATGGAATTATAAACACATCGATCACGTCCAGATCACTGTGGCTGAAGAAATTGGGATCGGCACAAGGGGTCATTTCTTTGAAGAAGAGGGCCTGCTTCGCGATATCGTACAAAACCACATGATGCAGCTTCTCTCTCTTGTTGCCATGGAGCCTCCTGTCTCGTTAAGCGCGTCAGCCATTCGCGATGAAAAAGTCAAAGTACTGCAATCCATTCGCCCCCTATCTTCATCTGACTTTGAAAAGACGGTCATTCGCGGCCAATATGGGCCCGGATTCATCAATGGAAAAGAGGTGATCGGCTACAGACAAGAAAAAGATGTCAGCCCCACATCAAATGTTGAAACCTACTTAGCTCTCCGCTTATTTATTGACAACTGGCGTTGGGCCGGAGTCCCCTTTTATTTGCGCGGAGGCAAACGGCTCCCGAAAAGAGGGACTGAAATTGCGATCATTTTTAAAGACGCTCCCGGCGTATTATTCCAGCAGGGGGGCAAAAAGCACGACCCAAATATCCTCGCGATCCGGATCCAACCCGATGAAGGGATCTCCCTTAAAATCAACTGCAAAGTACCAGGGCCTAGCAGTCCTATTCAACCTGTAAAGATGGATTTTCGGTACGGCTCCTATTTTGGGGGCTCGCCGCCGGAGGCCTATGAACGGCTCATCTGGGACTGTATACAGGGAGACAGCACCTTGTTTGCAAGAGCAGACGAAGTGGAGCAATCTTGGAATATCTACACCCCACTACTCAAATACTGGGCGGCAAATGGAGCAAGCAACTTTCCCAACTACGCATCCGGCAGCTGGGGGCCTGAGGCTGCAGATAAGATGATCGAACAAGACAAGAGATCTTGGAGAATTTTGTGACGATTCAAAAAATCGTGTCTCCGGAGAGCATTGAGACGGAGCTTCTCCATATTTGGGAAGATCTTTCGAAAGAAAATAAAATGCGCGCGTCTCTTTTTAATCTCATCGTCTTTAATCGCCTCTCCTCTCGCACAGACTACATTCGGAATATTGTTCAAAAAGTCGTCGAAAAATTCCCCTGCCGCACCCTCTTTATTTCCCAAGATCCAAATGAAGGACAATCCTATTTAAAGACCGCAGTTTCTGTTATCTTTCCAAAGATCGGAGAAAGCACAATCGCCTGCGATCTGATCGATATCGGCGTTGCAGGATCTGATCTACAAAAAATCCCCTTTCTTATCCTGCCCCACCTGATCCCCGACCTTCCGACCTACGTCCTTTGGACGGAAGATCCAAGCGTGCCCCATCCCCTATTTGAGCCCCTCTCGCGCCTGGCAACGAGAATCATTTTTGATTCCGAATCGGCGGACAATCTTTTGAGCTTTGCGAAAACTGTTTTTACCTTGAAAGAGAAAACCAATATCGATGTAGCGGATCTCAATTGGGCAAGAACCCAAGGGTGGAGACAGTTGATTGCTGCAACCTACGATTCTCCCAATAGAATCCGGGATTTAAAAGAGATCACCTCGATTAAATTCGTCTACAATGCGCGCGAATCGGAGTTTTTCTGCCATTTAAAAATCCAAGCGATGTATCTTCTCGCCTGGTTTGGAAGCAGGCTTAGCTGGAAAATGGTGAAGGGAGAAAAAAACCTTCAGTTCGCGCTTGAGTCGCCAACGGGGCAAAAAATCAAAGCCTCTATTGAATCGGAAAAATGGGAAAAGCTCGGATCAGGCACAGTGATTTCAACAGAAATAACAACTGGGCAGGGTCACGATTTTTTAGCTGCAAGGATCCCCGAGAGATACCACTACGTAAAAATTCACATCTCTTCGCCCAATTCGTGCGAAATTCCCTACGAGTTTATGCTTGGGCAAACAGCCACAGGGCAATCGCTTGTCAATGAAATCTGCATGAAAGGGACGAGCGTTCACTATTTAGACATGCTGAAACAACTCATATTTTTGGACAAAGACAAACTGTGTTAGATTTTGATAGTAGAAGAGAGTTATTCATCGGGAAAGATGCAGAAGAAGCGATCTCTTTTTCTGCGGATCACTGGATGCATTTAGCAAGACAAGCCATCCAAGCGCGCGGGCAATTTGCTGTCGCCTTGTCCGGCGGATCCACTCCCAAAGCGATCTATCAAAAGTTAAGCGTCCAAAAAGATTTAGACTGGACAAAAGTCTTTCTCTTTTGGAGCGATGAAAGAGCAGTCCCTCCGGAACATGCGGACAGCAACTACCACATGGCGATCGAATTTTTCAAGAAACACCCGATTCCCGCCCACCAAATCTTTCGGATGAAAGCGGAAACGGATATCGAACACAACGCCAAAGACTACGAAGATAAAATTCGGCACTATGTAGGAAAACACCTGTTTGATCTCGTGATGCTTGGCGTCGGCGAAGATGGGCATACAGCATCGCTGTTTCCCCACACAACAGCCCTCTCCATCGAAGATCGGCTTGTCGTCCCAAACTTTATCCCGAAAAAAAACGCCAACCGGATGACGTTTACCTTTCCGTGCATCAATCAAAGCCGGAACATCGCTATTTATGCTCTCGGCGCATCCAAACAAGAGATCGTCCCCAAAGTGCTCCACGCGCCGATTATCTCTGCCTATCCCTCAAGTCGGATCGG
>CAZQNB010000035.1:0-10168 GCA_964594545.1 uncultured bacterium
AGCAATCTAGGGATTTGCCCCACCAAACCCCACCTCCGGATCAAGTCTTAACTTTCCAAGAATTCGCGGCCTCTGTGCATCAGCTTGTCCAAATACCTATATCTCCTGCTGCCACACTTCAATCAAAGGAGGCCCTATTAACTCAAGCGAGGGAATTCCTTGGAGAAACTTGCTCTGATTACCTAAGACTTCTAGCTCAAGCAAACACTATACCCATTTGCTGGGATCCTGCGGACCTTGCCCCGTCTCCGGAAATTATAGCGCTCGCCCACAAAGTGTCTCTCTCTGAACTCCCATCTGATCCGGCAGATCCTTGTTATCAAGTTTTTCAAAATTTTGTGACATATCTAAACAATCAGACAATATCTACTTGGGAAAAGAAGTTCTCAGCGACTTTACAATGTCTCAATCCATCATGGGAGACTGAAATAAAAAATACTCGCAACGTCGCATGGTATATTGCCCATATAAAATTGAATGGTCAAAGAAACGCATTTCACAAAGCTAAAAATAGGTATATACAAGCCCTGAAAGCTGGAGATCTGGACAGTAAAACTTTCGGCACTTATCTCTACACATTAATTGTGAGAAAAAATAAAAGTACTACACCCGAATCATTAGACCAGATTCGAAATGAAGCTGCGACCGTCCTTATTACAGCATTAAGACTGGGGCTAGGAAATGAAGTAATCAATGATTTGTTTAAAGAAATAATGTCAGAGCCTAAGCAATCTAGGGATTAGCTCAGATGTGTATCGCCGATTTAAACACGGCAAGGGCAGCTTCCTTCATCGCTTCCGCAAGGGTTGGATGCGCATGGCTGGTATCTGCGATATCATCTACCACAAGTCGTTTGGCAATCGCAAGGGCCCCTTCCGCAATCAACTCGGAAGCGTTCGGCCCTAAAATATGTACGCCGAGAAGTTTCCGACTTTTTTCCTCTGCCAAAATCTTGACAAACCCCTCATCATCGCCTGTGCAGCGCGCGCGCGAATTGGCTTTGAAGGGAAATTGCCCTACTTTATAGGAAATACCTCTTGTTTTAAGCTCTTCTTCCGTAAAGCCTACAGAGGCCACCTCCGGATGGGTATAAATCACGTTCGGGATCGAAAGGTAATCAAGACTGGGACGTTTGCCTGCGATGAGTTCAGCCACAGCAATCCCCTCTTCAGACGCCTTGTGGGCAAGCATCGGCCCTTCCACCAAATCGCCGATCGCAAAAATATTGGGGACTGATGTTCGAAATGAAGCGTCGATCTGAATAAATCCTTTGCCATCTTTTTGAATTCCAAGCGCCTCTAACCCCAAGTTATCGGAGTAGGGTTTTCTTCCCACAGCAACCAAGATGACATCTGCTGAAAACCTCACCTCACCGGTTGGACCTTGCGCAACAATTTCTCCATTTTCTATTCCCAAGACTTTATGCGAGAGATGAAAGCTCATCCCGGCATTCATCAGACTTTTTTGGAGACCTTTGGAAAGCGATAGATCAAAAGACGGGCATATCCGATCAAAAAATTCGATAAACGTCACCTCAGATCCCAGCCGATGATAAACAGAACCCAGCTCCACGCCAATCACCCCGGCTCCGATCACGAGCATTTTTTTAGGGATCGTTTTCAGAGAGAGCGCGCCGGTAGAAGAGAGAATTTTCTCCTCATCAAATGGCAAAAAAGGGAGGGAAACGGGAACAGATCCGGTCGCAAGAATGATCGAAGTTCCAACAATTTCTTGATTTCCGACAGTGACAGTATGGGCATCTTTTACATGCGCCTCGCCGCGAATCCAATCGACCTTGTTTTTCTTAAACAATCCTTCAATGCCCACCGTAAAAGAAGAGACGATTTTTTCCTTCCGGCGCATCATTTGGACAAGATCCGCTTTAAGATGATCCACGATAACGCCGTGAATAGCTCCCTCTTTGGCTACCTTTGCATAAAATTCAGATGAAGACAAAAGGGCTTTAGACGGAATGCATCCGACATTTAAGCAGGTCCCGCCAAGAGTTGGATTTTTTTCAACGCAAGCAGTTTTTAGTCCCAGTTTTGCAGCTTGTATTGCCGCAACATAGCCTCCGGGGCCAGATCCAATCACAATCACATCGTATTTCATAAATCCAACAGTAGCCTTGTAGGTTCTTCGAGATTTTTCTTAATATGCATTAAAAAGGATACGGCTTGTTTTCCATCCACAATCCGATGATCGTAACTTAATGCTAAATACATCATCGGGCGAATCACAATGGCATCATCCACAACAACGGCCCGTTTTACGATGTTATGCATCCCTAAAATCCCACTTTGCGGAGGATTTAAAATAGGCGTGGAAAGAAGGGATCCAAAAAGGCCGGCATTTGTGATAGTAAACGTCCCTCCCTGCAAATCATCCATTGAAATAGCGCCTGCGCGCGCTTTTTCAGCAAGAGTCTTTAACTGCTTTTCGATCTCTGCGTAAGACAAGGTGTCCACATTGCGAATCACAGGAACCATCAGCCCTTTATCGGTGCTTACAGCGACAGAAATATCATAAAAATGGTTCAAAACGATCTCATCTCCCTCGATTTGCCCATTGATCTCAGGAAAGTCAACAAGGGCTGCTTGAGCTGCTTTAATAAAAAACGACATAAATCCCAGCTTGACGCCATGCTTTTTCTGAAAATTTTCCTGCTCTTTTTCTCTCACTGCCATCACGACGCTCATATCGACTTCATTAAAAGTGGTGAGCATCGCGGTTTTATTTTTGACTTGGACGAGCCTTTCTGCAATCACTTTCCGAAGCTTCGTCATTTTTGTGCGCGTTTGACGAGATTCTTTCACAACCGTTTTTGGCGTAGGCGCAATCACTTCTTTTTCCAAAGATTTCCCCATCTCCAAAATGGCGTCGTCTACTTTTTTTCGCACTTGAGGGAGTTCTTTACTTATAGATTTTAGTTTTGGGACCGCTTCTGTTTTTGGAGGCGCTTGCACGCTTGCGTCTATCTCACCAATGATTTGCCCGATGCGAACAACGTCGCCCGGCTTTACACTCCAAGTCACAACTCCCGCATGAGAAGCGTGGAGGACTTGATTGAGCTTGTCTGTTTCAAGTTCCAAGAGATCTTCATCTACCTGAACAAAAGATCCCGTAGGCTTTAAAATCGCACCGACAGTCGCCTCAACAACAGATTCTCCAAACGATGGAATTTCAATTTTCATTCTTCACCTGTCTCAAAATCTCCGCGAGTTCCTGCTTGTGTTTCTTGTGCGATCCAGTAGCTGTGGCAGCTGACCTTGGACGCGCAATAACACCAAGCGGAATCCCGGGGGGGATGTTTTTTAAAAGAATCGACCGAATAAATTCCCACGCCCCCATGTTTTCCGGCTCTTCCTGAACATACACACATCTCTTCAGATTTTTATACTTCGAAATGATGTTTTTAAATTTTTCTTCGTGGAAAGGATACAACTGCTCAATTCGAATAATGGCCGCATCTTTGATCTCTTCTCTCGCCGCAAGGAGGTCGTAATAGATTTTACCCGAACAAATAATCAAACGGCAAGCCGTTGTTATTGCCTTTGGATCGTCGATGATTTCTTCAAACCTTCCCAAGGTAAAATCATTGAGAGAGCTTAAGCAAGAAGGGTTGCGAAGAAGACTTTTTGGACTCATCACAACAAGCGGCTTTTTAATCAACCGAAAGGCTTGCCTTCTGAGTAAGTGAAAAATTTGAGCCGGAGTGGTTGGGTAGGCAACTTGTATATTATTTCCGGCGCATAGCTGCAAAAAGCGCTCTAATCTTGCAGAGCTATGCTCCGGACCATTTCCCTCATACCCATGCGGAAGGAGCATCACAAGAGAGGAATACCTAGCCCATTTTTGCTCAGAGGCTACAATATAATGGTCAATTGCAATCTGGGCTCCATTATCAAAATCGCCATATTGGGCCTCCCAAAGAACCAAGGTATCCAAACTTGCCCATGAATAGCCAAATTCAAAACCAAGAGATCCATATTCAGACAAGATCGTGTTATATACATCAAATCTGGTTTTAAATTGAGAGAAAGGGGTATACGAAGAGCCGGTTTCTTGATCAAACCAAACTGCGTGTCTTTGGCTAAAGGTTCCCCTCTTCGCATCTTGACCTACAAGCCGAACGGGCCCTCCTTGAGCCAAAATAGATCCAAAACTCAAAGCTTCCGCAGTGCCCCAATCGATACTCGAGCTCGCCGGATCTTTGGATAGTTGCAATTTTCGATCCTGAACCCATTTTGCAAGCTTTGGATGCATATGAAATGAAGAGGGCACTGACGTATAGATATTCATCACTTCTTGCAAAAGGGCTTTATCCACTTTTGTGTCAAAATGGGCAAATAGCATTTCTGAAGGAGGCTGCACAAAATCATTCCAAGAAGAGCCAAAGCGGTGCTTTAAATCAAGGACCTCGGTTCCTTTTTTTATCTCAAAATCTTCAGCTATTTTTTGCTTAATTTCCGTCTCTCCATTTTTTTGGATCTCTACGCCTTCTTGGGTGAGTTTTTCAAGATAGAGCTCGGGAATCGATTTTTTTGACCGAATCAATTTATATTCGATAGGTTGCGTAAAACTTGGCTCATCTCCCTCATTATGTCCATATTTTCTGTATCCATTGAGATCAATGAACACATCTCTTCCAAATGCAAGGCGAAATTCTAGGCCAAGGCGCGCAGCAAAGAGGCAGCTTTCGGGATCTTCCGCATTCACATGAAATACAGGGAGAGAAAATGTCTTGGCAATATCGGTACAATATCTTGTCGAGCGCCCCTCTTGAGGAAGGGTCGTGTACCCTATTTGGTTGTTCACTGCGATATGGATCGTGCCGCCGGTTGAAAATCCATCGACTCTTCCCATTTGGAGGGTTTCATAGACAACGCCTTGACCTGAAAGCGCTGCATCGCCATGGATTAAAATCGCGCCAAAGCGCTTTTCTTGCACTTGTTTGGCCTTTGTCATGCCTAAAACAATGGCGTCGACAGACTCTAAAGCAGAAGAATTAGCAGCCAAATGCAAATGGATCAGCCTATCCCCAAACTGCACATCTGAGGAAAATCCTTTGTGGTATTTAACATCGCCACTTTCTCCTTCTAAATAAGGGATAACATCTTCAAATTCTTTAAAAAGAACATGATGTGGCTTTCCTAAAACATTGGTGAGGACATTGAGCCTACCTCGATGCGGCATCCCGATCACAAACCCATCCATCCCGTTTTCAGCCCCTTTTGCAATGAGACCTAAGAGCATGGGGATCAACGTATCATTGCCTTCAAGAGAAAACCTCGTTTGCCCGGGATATTTCGTATGGAGAAAAGTCTCAAACACTTCGGATGCATGTAACGAATCCAAAATGGACAGCTTCTCATCAGAGGTAAACTCTAGGGCAAGCTTCGGCTCTAAACGCTTTTGAAACCATTCTTCAAGGCCGGGAACACCTAAATCCATGGTTTCAAAGCCGACACGAGAACAATAGATTTGAGAGAGGGCGTCGATTATTTCTTGTAGGGAAGCTTCTTTTTTTCCACAAAAGCCAAGCGTGGGAAAAAGTTTCAAAAGTTCTTCCGAAGAAAAGCCAAGAGAGTGTAACTCTAGTTCAGGGACGATTTTGGGAGAGGTTTCAATGGGATTTATCTGCGCTTTTAAATGCCCATAACGGCGATAGGCCTGAATTAGATTCAAAATACGACATTTGGAATCATCTAGGCTAGGCGATTTCACTCCGAAAAAATCAACACCCTCAAAAAAATAGCGCCAGGACACATCAACGCTTTCAGGATCAACAAGATAGCGATGATACATCTCTTCAACAAGAGCGATATTGGAAAGATTTAGAGCGGATCCGAGTCGATGTTCGTTCATAAAATCGACTGATAACATAACTTCCAATTATGAAACAGTGTCAAAAGTACAGGGCGATTGAAGGATAGCAGGATAGACAGGTTGGGGAAGCCCTGGTCAAAAGTAGGCTTTTACAGTCATTATTCCGTTGACAAATTGGGGACAATTTCTGCCGGCAAGAGAAAACCAAACGCCTCCGGTGAACCCGAGATCTTTACTCCAGCTATATTCGAAGGCAGGAGCTAAACTAAATTCGTCTCTCGAGAGGCGATTGATCTTTTCGCCAAACACCCCGGAAAACCGATTGCGCTGATGTGTCTCATAGAGAAAATCGCAAGCTAAAGCCCACCTTTGCGTGAGGGTATATTCAAGGGCGCTGCTTAAGATTAAATAATTGCCGGGATACACTGTCCCGCGCGTCTTTCTGTCCCCTCCATAAGCGTTAAGACCTATGACATGAACGGGAGTGCCGAATCGATATTCAGCGTACGAGCGAAACTGAATATAGTGAAATCCGGAAATATGCCAAATATAGGAAGAGACAAGGCCCGGCCCCGGGAACCAACAGCCATTGCCTGTCTCGTCGGTGCGCAATTTATAGGGATTGAGCTTTCGGTACTTTCCGAAAGGAACGCTCGCGCGCATAATTAGTTTTAAAAAAGGACCCCACTTTTTCCCTTTGGGGCTCAAAATCTGAACATTCAAATCAACAGGCATATCCCCGATGTTTGCGGAATGAACGCCTTCCGTTTCTTGCACAATTACGCGAGGGATAAGCTCGAATTCCAAACGGTCAGCAAGACCGATTTTTATCTTAAAACGGAGAAGTTCCGTATAAAAGTTATCTTCCGAGAATAAGTGCCAATGAGCATCATAATGGCCTTGTTTTACCCGAGTTTCCAAATAGGTGTCGAACTTAACATGCCCCATCTGCACAGTCTGCGCCGAAGGGGTCAACAAAGGCCCGGTAAACCAAGGAGTGGGGTGGGGTGAAAAATCTAGATCAGCAGCTTCTTCTCCCTCAGCAAAAGCAAACGTGGCAATAGCTAAAAGAAAAAAGAAAAAGGAGTGCATATACCGAAGATATCTCAAGAATCGGTTTTTAGACGATAATTTATTTCTCTAAAATCCACTCTTCCAAGATAGAGTCCAGCCAATAAAATCCACGGGAATGCGTAGGATTTCCCAAAAACCCCATATGCCCCCCCTTGTTTGTTTTGTAAATCTCTACATTGGAAGGAAGAGCGTGAGAATCTAACGAATCGTGACAAACAATGGGATCATCGCGCGAAAGCAATATTTTGCAAGGAACCTCTATATCCCCCACAAAATGAACAGAACTACATCGCGTATAGTAGTCTTCAATATTTGGAAACCCAAGTCTCGGCACTGTATATAATTGATCAAACTCGTAGAGACTTAAATTCTTCGGCAAATGAACGGGGGGAAGTTCTTTAAACATTTTATGCATTTCATAGACATCCTCACGAAGTCTTTTCGTAAAATACCTCCCATAAATCCCATTAGCAGAATTTTCTGTGAGGATCGCGCTAGCCAAAAGATCAACAGGCGGACTTACTGCAAATACACGGTCAATAAAAGAAGAACCCATTCTAGCGAGCTCCCCCATCAGCTTCAAAACAATATTCCCTCCCAAAGAAAACCCAATCAAAATAATCGGAGACAAGGGAAAATCGGCTTTGAGCACCTTAATTGCCTCAAACACATCCTCAGTTCGCCCGCTATGATAAATTTGTCTCGCAAGACCCTTTCCGGAACCACACCCTCGCATATTGAAACGAACAGTTTTAATTCCGAGGGGATTCATCCGATTGACAAGCCTTAACAAATAAGAAGATAGGTGCGATCCACAAAGCCCATGCACACACAAAACCGTAGGATCTGTCTCTTTCCAATTTGTTGGCGTTGTCGACTCTATAACCACCTTATCTCCATCATCTAAGGAGATAATTTTCCCTGTTGACGCCGGCTCAGGAATCCAAAATTTAAACGAAGAAAAATACGTTTGTGGATGCGCATGACTAAACAAAGGACAAGGGTCAAAGGGGAGGTCTCTATTGGCCATGAATCACTCACAGTCTATCTAATGTATATTATATAATTAAAAAGTAATTAATAATCAAATTATAATTACATTTAATTATAAAAATAGATTATCGACAAGAGGAAGCTCCAAATGGAAAGCCTTTAACCAGAGGGAGATCATAAAAAAGGACGAGAGATTCTTCGCCGGGATTTCTTTTCCCGATACTGGCATTGGATAAATGATAAAAATGAATCCCTAGCCTTCGCGTATCAGAAAATTGCCAAGCAAGCTCGACGCCGCTTCGAAACTCTAGTGGATAGCCCAGATTTCGCCCCTCTCCTTTGGAAAAATATCCGGCGGCAAAACCGGGAGCGAAGAGGAGATGATCAAAAAATAGAAGATCAAAATTTATGCCTAAATAGAAATAGGTCGTCCCTTTCAATGTGATCAATGCGCCGACAAGTGGACGAAATTCCAAATATCGATTAGGAGATTTTAGGCACTGAAGGTGGAATTTGTACTCAAGATCAAATTCCCAAGTGCGCCACTTTGGATTTAAAAGGCAATACGATCCTGTTGCAAAAGAAAGATAATCGGGAGGCGGAGTTGCTTGTAAAGACAAACAACAGACACAAAATAGAATCCCAAAAAACCGCATAGATCTTCTCTTCTTGCTTAAAAATTTCCGTCTTGATAGCGTACTTGCCTTAATCTGGAGAGTACTCATGAAGAACACATATTTAAAGTCTTTTTTTATTGCAGCAATCATCGCTCCTATGCTGAGCTTTGCAACAGTGGATCAAAATAATGAAAACGTTCAAGAGCGTTTTGGTGTAGGTGTTCGCGAATCTACGCAATCCATTAAAAAGGAAGGAGAATCAAAATTCTATTCGAGAGGATACCCTTCTGTTTTTTATTCTTCAGGCACGCACTGTGTTTCTTCCGTGTCTGTATTTGGCGACCAAGTGGAGATAGAAGATGGTTCTGTATGGAAAATCTCTTCCTACGACGCGCCTAAAGTTGCAGGTTGGAGAGCGCAAGACCCTCTCTTGATTACACAAAACCATCGTTGGTTTTCGAAGTACAACTACCGGATCATCAATCAGGCGACAGGATCTACGCTTGAAGCCAATCTGTTTCTTGGGCCCATTAAAGATGGCGCATATACAAGATACGTTGTATCGATCGATACATTACGCGGAGACATCTATCTCAACGACCAAACAAGATGGCACGTATCGGTTCTTGATGCTGACAACTTCGCGGATTGGATGCTTTATGACGCAGTGATCATCGGCTACAATAGCGGATGGGATTCTGACAGCCAAGGTCTTCTAATTAATGTGAATATGAACCGCAACATTCGCGCAGAACAATTTTAAGGTGCATTATGAACACAACTCCCGCACAACCCAGATCACATCACCCTTTCCCGACACCTACACAGCCGTATAATGATGAAGCAGCTCACCGAGCCACAACTTTAGCCTTGGGGATCATCGGTTCCCTTGCTATTCTTGTGCTCCTCCCTCCGCCTGCATCCATTATCTTAGCTACAGCTGTTGTCATTGCCACTGTAGTAACCATTAGTGAGCCTGAAGATTGGTCTCCGCCATCAAGAGGAAGTGTGATCGAAAGAACGGTCTATGTCGGTGAGAGACCCTCTTTCTTCTCCTATCCTTTCTTTACCTCTCGAGGACCAGTTAGCAGGAATTGCGAACCAAGGCCAGTGGATAGATTTCCTTCAAGACCCGACTTTGTAGGAGAACCGTCACGAGCCGCCAGAGAACCGGTGGGAGAACGGGATCGTGGCTTTAACTTTAGAGACTTTATACCGAACCAGACCACAGGCACGCAAGGTGGAGAAAGAGTCCCGGTAGGACGGAGATGATAAGGAGCGTATAGCATGACACAACCAACAAATCACAATAAATCTCTAGTCCTTTCTTTTCTAGGAGGACTAGGTGCTGTCGGAATGCTGCCTGAAAAAACTCCAGATGCAATACAAGTTCTCACAGGAATTGGAGCAGCTTCTATAACGTATGCAGCTACACAACCTGGAAACGAAAACCTACGAAGGATAATCAGTATCGCCTCAGGAGTGTTCTCAAACTGCGCATTAAATCTCAATTTAGACAAGTGGTGGATAGGGGGAGGAATTGCAGTAGCTACAAATTGGTTATTAAGTCCAAATTTATTTTCTCGAGCTACCGGCAGACAGCCAGGGATAAGAGAGCCGGTTGGCGACGGCCATGTAAATCGGGCAGGGACCAT
>CAZQNB010000035.1:10268-12890 GCA_964594545.1 uncultured bacterium
AGCCAGGGATAAGAGAGCCGGTTGGCGACGGCCATGTAAATCGGGCAGGGACCATCCCCGGCACAGGACCGACGCCAGTAGCAGGGCCTCCACCTGTCATCACCCAACCAAGAGAACGTGTTGGCGACGGCCATGTAAATCGGGCAGGGACCGTACTCCGCGCAGGACTAACGCCTGTACAAGGCCCTCAACCTGCCACCCAAACAAGAGAACGTGTTGGCGACGGCCATGTAAATCGGGCAGGGACCGTACTCCGCGCAGGACTAACGCCTGTACAAGGCCCTCAACCTGCCACCCAAACAAGAGAACCTGTCGGGAGACTATAATTAAACAGGGAGATTCGCTTTAACAATGAACTGCTGGAAATGTCAAAAATCCCTCGGGGATCTTCCTACGAAAATTGGGTTTCGCGCAGTCTGTATTCATTGCGATGTGGATCTCCATGTTTGTAAAAACTGTAGGTATTTCTCCCCCGGCAAACCCAATGATTGCATCGTCCCGGGAACCGAACTTGTTCAAGACAAAGAACGATCCAATCTATGCGAAGAATTTAAGCCCAAAACAATCATCGAAGAAACCTCCAATAAGAACAAAGCGCGCGAGCTATTTGGAGATGAAGTAGACAAAAAGAAACCAAACTTTAATGATCTTTTTGAATAGACAGTTGACGACCTTCACTATTTTCGCTAAACTTTAACAACACCTATGTTTGAACGTTTTTGGGATTCTTTCGTCGCCATTCTTATGGCTATTTTTCTGCCCATGATCTGCGTTTATCACGCGATCTGCGGCAACATATTTCTCAACGTCTCTGCTCAAAATGCAACAGGTCTTGAACAAGCGGGCAATATCATCCTCACCCCTTTCCAATATCTTTTTGCGGGAAAAGAAGCCATTTTACAAGACGACGGATCTTGGGAACTTTCCCAAAAATTCTCATACGATACACACCTTCTTCCTAAAACGGTTGCAAGCGCAGTCCTTCTCCCGAGTAGCCTTATCCTTGGCAGCGCAATCAAGGGGTTGAGTTTGTTATCTTCAGAAACTCAAAACCGCTACCATTCATTATCGCAGCAAAAAAAATCGACAACCATTCGATCCAACCAAGAATTCTACCAAACCATCGGCATTGAGACCCAAGATATGGCCTCTGCCCCCTTCATTACCTCCCAAGGATATCAAAGGCGTCCCGGGGATGAAAACCATTTAAGCTCTGCAAAAGAGTGTTTAAAAGACGTTGCAAAGGTTCTCACAGAAGCAAACATCCCTTGGTGGGTGGATTGCGGAACTCTCCTGGGCGCTTATCGCTATGGTGGCGTGATTCCCTGGGATAACGATATCGATATCGCCGTTTTGCTTCCCGATTTTGAAAATGCAAGAAGAGCGTTTAACCACCTTGACACTGCCAAATACATGGTGCAAGACTGGTCGGGACGGGATTTTCCTGGTACATTTTTTAAAATTTACGTTCGCAAGACAGGCGAAATGATCGATATCTATTTCTACGATATCCGGCCCCAAGACCAAACCTGCAGCTATATCTTTTCGATGGACAAAACCATTTTTTTCTTTGAGTGGTGGAAAAAAGGAGAAAGACGCTTTACGAAACCCTCGTCTTTTGCCCACATCTTCCCTCTCAAAAGAGCCCTGTTTGACGGGATTGAAGTTTTTGTCCCAAATAACCCCATCCCCTTCTTACAAAGGTACTATGGGGAAAATCTAGCCCCTGCTAGAATCTATGATCCAATCACTAACCGGTTCGAAAAAGATTTAAGCCACCCCTATTGGCAAAATCCATACGTCCATTGAGAAATTATGTCCCCTCGTAAGCACAAAGCGCTGACCGCCTCCACCATTGCATTCATCAACGTCGCCGCGATCTGCAACATTAAAAACTTTCCTTTACTTGCTGAGTTCGGACTTTCGGTCGTTGCCCTTCTCGCATTAGCTGCAATCATCTACTTTATCCCTGCCGCCTTTGTCTCTGCAGAACTCGCATCCGCCTGGCCTGAGAGGGGCGTTTACACTTGGGTTCGAGAAGCTTTAGGTCCTCGCATCGGATTTGTCGCTGTATGGCTCCAATGGATTGAAAACGTCATTTACTACCCCACAATCCTCTCCTTTATTGCCGCCGCGATCGCCTATATCATCAATCCTGCGCTTGCAGCAAATAAGTTTTATGTCATCGGTATTATTTTAATCACATTTTGGGCGGCAACGCTTGTCAACTTCCTCGGGATGAGAGTTTCAGGACTCATCAGCTTGATCACAGCCCTATTTGGAACGGTAATCCCCGTTGTTTTAATCACTTTTCTCGCTGTTTTATGGGTGATCAAAGGACTCCCCTCACAAATTTCATTTACTTGGGGATCTATATCTCCCAATTTCTCTTCCCTCAAAGACCTCGTCTTGTTTTCCGGCGTCCTTTTCGGCCTTGCCGGCGTTGAAATGTCTGCAGTGCACGCAAAAGATGTAGAAAATCCAAAACAAGCCTACCCTAAAGGGATTTTTCTCTCGGCGGTATTAATCCTTCTCTTTTCAACGATCGGGGCTTTATCTATCGGCGTCATCGTCCCCGCAAGTGAAATCGAGCTAGCGTCCGGTGCGATGGAAGCCTTTCGC
>CAZQNB010000035.1:12990-15693 GCA_964594545.1 uncultured bacterium
GTTTTGATGTTTATTTCCGCAATCGTCCTTCGCTATAAACATCCAAGAGTCTACCGAGGATACAAGATTCCATTTGGGAATATAGGCATGTGGATCGTTGGCGTCACGGGCGTTCTTGGATCTCTCTTTGGGTTTGTCCTCTGTTTTATTCCCCCAAGCCAATTTAGCACGGGAAGCCTGGTTACTTTTGAGTCATTTCTGATCACCTCAATGATTGTTTTTCTCATTATTCCACTCATCATCTATGCATCGCGCAAACCGTCTTGGCACCTCAAACAGGATAAGGAATGAAAAAAGATACGAGCTGGGACTCTTCAGAAGAATGGTATAACCGATGCGTCGGTGAAACGGGCCATTACTACCACGAATCGGTCATCCTCGAGGGAACAATCAGAATCCTTGGGCCTAAACCCAATCAAAAAATTCTCGATCTTGGCTGCGGCCAGGGCGTTTTGGAAAGAAAGCTTCCCAAAACGATCCATTACGTAGGGATAGACAACTCCAAAGCGTTAATCCAAAGCGCAAAGAAAATGTCCAAGGCCACATTTCATGTGGCAGATGCCTGCGCCCCACTCCCCTTAGCCCAAGACGAGCTTTTTGATGCGGCCTGCTTTATCCTTTCCTTGCAAAATATGGAATTTCCGGACATTGCCATTAAACAAGCAGCCTCTCACCTAAAACCCGGAGGAAAGCTGCTCCTCGTCCTCAATCACCCTGCTTTTAGAATCCCAAGACAGAGCAATTGGGGTTTTGATGAACAGATGAAACTCCAGTATCGACGGATGAACGTCTATATGTCGGCGCAAAAAATCCCGATCCAAACAAACCCAAGCAAGGGCGAACAATCGTCTACCACCTACACTTTTCATCACCCTGTATCAAGTTTTATTTCTTGGATTTGCCAAAACGGCCTAAAAGTCACAGGGATGGAAGAGTGGTGCTCTGATAAGAAAAGCGAAGGCGGCAGAGCCAAAATGGAAGATCGAGCCCGCAAAGAGTTTCCCCTCTTTTTAAGCATAATAGCAGAAAAATCATGATTCAATTCGATGACATAGCCCTCTCATTTCATGGGAAAACTTTATTTGACGAAGTCTCTTTCACCTTGCAAAAGGGGGAAAGATGCGCGCTTGTCGGACGCAACGGGTCCGGAAAGTCGACCATTTTTCGGATCATCGCGGGGGAAATCGAGCCTGATAACGGCGCTATTTCCGTTCCAAAAGGCTATAGAATCGGCTATTTGCAGCAGCACATCCACTTCACCAAAGATACGATAAGAGAAGAGGCTGCACTCGGCCTTCCTCCCGGGGAAGAAGAGATGGTCTACAAGGCAGAGACAATCCTCTTCGGCCTTGGATTTTCTGAAGACGATTTGGATAAATCCCCATCTGAATTTTCCGGCGGATACCACTTGCGACTCCACCTTGCCAAAGTCCTTATTTCAGAGCCAAACTGCCTTCTTTTAGATGAGCCCACGAACTATTTAGATATCGTGTCGATCCGTTTTCTTACGCAGTTTTTGAGCAAATGGAAGGGGGAGTTTATTCTCATTTCGCATGATCGCGATTTTCTCGACAATGTGTGCACCCATACAATGGGGCTGCATCGAAATAAAATTCGGAAATTCAAAGGAAGCACGATCCACTATTTTGAAAAGATCGTGCTTGAAGAAGAGATCCACGAAAAGACCCGAATAAAAATGGACAAAAAGCGGGCTCACGCAGAGAGTTTTGTCGAGAGATTCGGCGCAAAAGCGGCAAAAGCTGCCCAAGCGCAATCGAGAGTTAAAATGCTCGCAAGAGAGCCTGCCTTAGAAAAACTAAACGAACTCTCTTCCCTATCCTTTGCCTTCAATACAGCGCCATTTCCGGGAGACAAAATGCTCTCCGCGGACAATATATCCTTTTCCTATACAGATGAGCCCCTCATCCAAGACGTATCTTTGACCATCAAAAAACGGGAAAGGATTGCAATCATCGGCAAAAACGGAAGAGGCAAATCGACACTTCTTCGGATCATCGGGCAAGATCTAAAACCCCAAAGCGGCGAAATTTACACATCAGACAATTTACGCATTGGATATTTTGGACAAACGCACATCGCTCGGTTAAACCCCATGCATACAATCGATGAGGAGATTTCTCTTGCTAATCCCCTCCTTTCCTATACGCAAGTCAAGGCCATTGCGGGTCTTATGATGTTTAGCGGCGATGATTCTCTAAAAAAAATCGCCCACCTTTCCGGTGGAGAGAGAAGCCGAGTCCTTCTTGGCAAGATTTTAGCCAAACCGTGCAATCTTCTTCTTCTCGATGAGCCGACGCACCACTTAGATATCGAATCGATCGAAGCCTTGATCGACGCTCTTGAAGATTTTCCGGGCTCTGTCATCATTGTCACGCATACCGAATTGATTTTACGCCGTCTTGAGTTAAACCAGATCGTCCTCTGCACTGAAAAGAGACAAACGCCGTTTTTAGGAAACTACGATGAGTTCCTAGAGAAAATTGGCTGGGAAGAAGAGCCCCCTAAAGAGAAAAAAGTCGCTCCCCCTAAAATTATTGCAACGCCAAATCACACCAAGGCACTAGAAAAGAAAATTAAAGAACTCGAAGAGCAAATCAATGTCCTAGAAAAAGCCCAAGAAAAAGATGCCGATCTTTTATCGAAAAAAGATCGTTTTGCTGAAATTTCCAAATCGATGAATGA
>CAZQNB010000036.1:0-7269 GCA_964594545.1 uncultured bacterium
TGAATAAATCGACTTAGAAATTATTTTCGGCTGCAGGGCCTCATTATAGGAAAGAAGCTCTCCATTGAAAAGGACCGCATCTTTCTGTAGCACGAGACCCCCTTGGGGCGGCTCATCCGTTTCTAATGGCTTTTCAAACTCATTCTTGGGATCTGAGGGGTGAGGTTTTGGAGGCTCTTTTGCCTTTTTAGATTCATCAGGAATCATTGCTCCACCAGCTGCCGCCGCACCTGCTGCACATAAAGCTCCAACAGCTACGGCAGTAACAACGGCAACGACAGCGATCCCAATAAGGATTTCGACTTTATGTTTCTTCCAAAATTTTTTTAGTGATTTACAAAGGCCGGCAGGAATCGCCATTCCATTTTGGAAGGATTGCAAAGCTGCAAGCTCGACAACTATTTCTTCATCCTCCCCGTCTCGAGCGCCAAGATATGCCAGACCTACGGCCATCTTCTGAAATGCGTAGTTTTCTTCATCCTGCGAAAACAATCTCGAAACGATGTTTTCCACTACAGCATCTTTAAAATCATTCACACCATCACGAGTAATCTCTCTCCCGTTCCAAAGCCCGGTATCCAAAGCCCAGTTTGCATAATGCACAAATAAATCTTGTTCATTGATAGATTCGATGGACATATGGCCTCCTCTAAATAAAGGTTTTTAAAATTTCGAGACATATTCACAAAATCTTTAAAAAAAAGATACGTTTTTTATTTGAAGCTCACAACATGGATGCCTTCATTTCTGATATCCTATATACTCTCTTTCCATGAACGTACTTGGGATTGAAAGCACCTGTGATGAGACCTCCGCCTCCATCGTGAAAGATGGTAAGGAAATACTTTCACTTGTCACCGCCTCGTCGGCAGACATCCATGCCCAATATGGGGGGGTATTCCCCGAACTTGCCTGCAGACGCCACATCGAAGCGATCATCCCCGTCATCAAAGAAGCGATGGAAGAGGCAAACGTTACCCCAAAAAACATCGACCTCATTGCTGTGGCCCGGGGCCCTGGCCTTGTCGGCGCCCTCCTCATCGGTATGCAGGCAGCCAAAGGGCTCTCGATTGCCTGGGATAAACCATTCATCGGCGTCAATCACGTCGAAGCCCACCTTTACGCCGCCATGATGGAAATTGAAAACCCCCTCCCCCTGCCAGCTCTCGGCCTTGTCTTGTCCGGCGGGCACACTCTCCTCCTCCAAATCCACGACATCGGATCCTATGTTCCTATCGGAACGACGGTGGATGACGCTCTTGGAGAGGCTTTTGATAAAGTCGCTAAACTCCTCGGCCTTCCGTATCCCGGAGGCGCTCACATTGAACAACTTGCGAAAACCGGAAACCCGAAGGCCCATCCCTTTAGAGCGGGGTACGTGAAGAGGTCCCCTCTAGATTTTTCCTTCAGCGGGATCAAGACAAGCGTTCTTTACGCCGTCAAAGACAAAGTTCTAACAGAGAGTGATAAAGCCGATATTGCAGCCTCTTTCCAAGAGGCCTGTTTCCATGATATCGTTTTGAAAACCGAAATTGCCTTGAAAAATTTCCCCGCACAGGCGATCTATCTCGGCGGAGGGGTTTGCAATAATCTAAGGCTTCGCGACCTTTTCAAAGAAAAATTTCCAGACCTTCCCATTTTTTGGCCCCCAAAAAATTTGAGTTTAGACAACGCGGCGATGATTGCGGGACTTGGATTTCAAAAATTTCTAGGCAATCCTAAGGGAGACCCTTTAGATATAGAAGTTTCCGCCCGTATTCCGGTTGCCTAAATTGCGATAGATCTAGTATACTTGAATTTCAAAATTTATATGAGGAAATCCCCATGGCAAAAAAAGGCGCACGCGAACCGATTCGTTTAAAAAGTTCAGAATCTCACGATTGTTACTGGACTGTAAAAAACAAACGCAATACAACGGAAAGAATGGAGCTCAAAAAATATGATCCTACTCTTCGCCGTCACGTCATGTATAAAGAAGCGAAGTAAATGTGTTTGAGCTAAAAATAGCTCTCAAATACTTACTCCCTAAAAAGAAATCACTCTCCTCTGCCCTCATTTCCTTGATGTCTGTGGTGGTGATTTCTTTAGTCGTATGGCTTGTTCTTGTTTTTCTCTCTGTCACTTCCGGTATCGAGAAAAATTGGGTGCGCAAATTAACAGCCATGCACGCCCCGGTTCGGATCTCCCCTACGAATGAATATTATAACTCCTATTACTACCAAGTCGACGCCCTGTCGGCAGCTTCTGATTACACATACAAGACCATTGGAGAAAAAGAGGAAAGCCCGGTATCCGACCCTTATTCTGCCGAAATGGATCCTGAAATTCCCTCCTACCTTCCCTTGGCTGACAGAAATGTGTCGGGAGATCTAAAAGACCCTGTTAAAGGGGCTTTTACTGCGCTTAAACAAATGCAAGAGGAAATGCCCGATCTCGCTTTCCAAGATTATGAGATTGGGGGCGCTCTCATGCGCCTTAATTTAAAAAACTCCTCGTCGTCTCTCTCTCAGATGGCTTTTTTGCTCTCACTGCCCGACCAAAACCCAAACCTTAGATCCCTCCTACTTCCGGCCCCTGACACCCCTCTTGATTTTGAAGAAGAACCGAGTTTTCTTGTTCCCTATGCCCACTTCGTCCAGGGAGAGCTTCGCCTCCCCCATCTCCCGCACGATCTTATCCCTGCCATCATCCCTAAAAACTATAAAGAAAACGGGGTGCAAATTGGAGACAGAGGGACGTTTAGCTTCGCCTCTTTCTCAGCCGTCTCTATGCAAGAGCAAAAAATCCCCTTCTCCGTTGTTGGATTTTACGATCCGGGCATTATGGCTGTCGGAAATAAATGTTTTCTCGTTCCCAAAGAGATCACTCGGAGCATCCACGCGTCCACGCAAACATTTTCTCCGGATGGCACTCCGACAAATGGAATCTTTGTCTGGACCGATCATTTAACCCAAGCAGACATGATTGCAGAGAATATTGAAAAAACACTCGATGCTGCAGGTCTTAGCGCGTATTGGAAAGTCACCACGTATAAAAATTTCGAATTTGCCAAAGATCTTTTAGGACAATTTCAAAGCGACAAGACGCTCCTTCTCATGATCGCAGCAATCATCCTGATTGTCGCTTGCTGCAACATCATTTCCCTTCTCGTCCTTCTTGTGAATGATAAAAAGAAAGAAATTGCCATCCTCCAATCGATGGGCGCATCGTTCAAAAGCATCGCAGCCATATTTGGCAGCTGCGGCGTCATTATGGGGACAATTAGCTGCCTGATCGGATCTTTGCTTGCTGTGGCAACCCTTCACCATCTCCAATCGATTGTTCAGTTGCTCAGCTACATTCAAGGGCGTAAAGCGTTTAATCCCGCATTTTTTGGAGATACGCTTCCCAATTCTTTAAGTTATGAAGCCCTTCTCTTCGTGCTGATTGCAACACCGCTCATCTCCCTTCTCGCAGGGCTTATCCCCGCAATCAAGGCAAGCCGCATCCGCCCATCGATGGCATTGAGGGCAGAATGATTTTACAAGCGAAGAACATCACGAAAACCTTCCGATTTCCAAATACGACAGAACTTTTTTCCAACATATCATTTGAGCTAAAGGCCGGAGAGTCGATGTCGATCTCAGGAAGATCAGGAAGCGGAAAAACAACGCTTTTACATATTTTAGGGACGCTAGAAGAGCCGGACACCGGAGAAATCCTGATTGCGGGCACCCCATTTTCAAAAGCAAATGGCGCTACGCTTCGAAACAAGCACATCGGCTTTATTTTTCAATCCTTCAATCTCCTCGAAGATTTTACAGCGCTTGAAAATGTCCTCATGCCGGCGCGCATCGCAAGAAAAACAGTCTCTCAAGAATATGGGCTCCATCTTTTAGAGCAAGTGGGTCTTGAAAAATTGGCCGACTTCCCCGCGAAACTTCTCTCCGGCGGAGAAAAACAAAGAGTGGCTATTGCAAGAGCTCTTTGCAATGATCCCGATCTTATTTTAGCGGACGAGCCCTCCGGCAATCTAGATCAGGCAAACGCAGAACTCATCGGATCTTTACTTGTACATCTCGTCGAGAAAAAAAACAAAGGGCTCATCTTAGTGACTCACGACAGCGCTCTTGCATCTCTATGCCAAAAGCAATATCAGTTATCTAGTGGACACCTAAAAATTATGTAGCTCTGAAAATCTCTTTTTGATAAGAATTGTTCCTTTGTAAGGAGAATTTCGATGCGAATTTTGATGGTTGGAACGGGTTATGTGGGCCTAGTGACTGGAGCGTGCTTCGCTGAAATGGGCCACATGGTCACATGTCTAGATATCGATGAAAAGAAGATCGAAAAACTCTCCCATGGAGAAATCCCCATTTTTGAACCCGGGCTCGATGAACTTGTCAAACGAAACCTCCAACAAAAACGGTTAAAATTCACCACAAACTATCCCTTATCCGTAATAGATGCTGAAGTGTGTTTTATTGCGGTTCCCACTCCGTCGAGACCCGATGGTTCTTGCGACATTAGTTATGTGGAATCTGCTGCAAGAGAAATTGCCAAACACATGAATGGCTACAAGATCATCGTCAACAAATCTACAGTGCCCGTTGGAACTGCAGATCGCGTAGGCGCCATCATCCGCGAAGAAAGGGGCTCTGAAGCTGCCTTTGACGTTGTTTCCAATCCTGAATTTTTAAAAGAAGGGGCGGCGGTTCAAGACTGTTTAAAACCCGACAGGATCATCATCGGCGCAAATAGTCCAAAAGCCATCGATACTCTCAAAGAGATCTATTCCTCCTTCACTTTAAGCCACGATCGGATCCTCGTGATGGATACTCTCTCCGCAGAAATGACGAAATACGCAGCCAACGCCATGCTCGCGCTTCGCATCTCGTTTATGAATGAAATCGCTGAAGTGTGTAAAAAAGTGGGCGCAAACGTCAATGAAGTGCGCAAAGGCATTGGTTCCGATACGCGCATTGGTTACAGCTTCCTCTATCCCGGAGTTGGGTATGGAGGCTCTTGCTTTCCCAAAGATGTAAGAGCGCTGATTGCTACCGCAAAAAATGCCGGCTCAGACCCGATTCTTTTACAGGCAACGGATGATGTGAATGAACGGCAAAAAAAGCGGCTTGGAGCGTCCATGATCCAATACTTCACAAGCAGAGGCGGCGTTAAGGGAAAAACAATCGGCATCTGGGGCCTATCATTTAAACCCGATACCGATGACATGCGAGAGGCCCCCTCTCTCACCTTCATAGAAGAGCTTTTAAAAGAAGGGGCAAAACTTCGTCTATTTGACCCGGTATCGATGCCCAATGCAAAAAAAATTCTAGGCGACTTACAGCAAATTACCTGGTGCTCAAGTGAATTTGAAGCGGCCAATGGAGCTGACGCTGTCGCCCTTTTAACGGAATGGAAACAATTTCGACTCGTCGACTTCAAATCGGTCCAAAATCACATGAAAGGGATCGCTTTTTTTGATGGACGAAATCAGTACAAACCGTTAGATATGAAAAAACAAGGTTTTGACTACATCGCCATCGGAGTCCCGGACCAACTGCAAAAAGCATGACGAAAAGAATTTTTGATCTCTTCTTCAGCGCCTTGTTTCTGATTGTCATCTCTCCGCTGTTTATCATTTTATCGGTTCTTGTGAAATGTACATCCAAAGGACCTATTTTTTATAAAAGTCGGAGAGTGGGTATCCATGGAAAAGAAATCTTATGCATCAAATTTCGATCGATGTATCAAGATGCTGATATAAAACTTAAAGAATTGCTAGAAGACGCAAACTTCCGCAAAGAGTGGGAAACTTTCCAAAAAGTGCAAAACGATCCTCGGATTACTCCCATTGGCGCTTTCCTTCGCAAAACGTCTCTCGATGAGCTTCCCCAATTTTGGAATGTTTTAAAAGGAGATTTGAGCGTTGTAGGGCCTAGACCTCCCACGTTAATGGCTCCTCGAGAAAATATGATGGAAGAAATTGAGAGCCTCTATGGCAGCAAAGCAAAAACGATCCTTTCAGTCCGTCCCGGTATTACAGGTGTTTGGCAAATTTCCGGAAGAAGCCAGATTCCCTTTGAAGAGCGTTGCGCAATGGAAGAGCGTTACGCAATCAATCATTCATTTTGGCAAGATCTTGTCGTGATTGCAAAAACAATCCCTGCAGTCTTTTTTGCAAAAGGGGCTTGTTAATGACCAATATACTCGTCACCGGCGGCGCCGGATACATTGGAAGCCACACGTGCAAGGCGCTTGCAAAAGCAGGCTACACTCCCATTACTTTTGATAATTTATCAACCGGCCACAGATACGCTGTAAAATGGGGTCCTCTTGTTGTGGGAGATTTGAGAGATCGAAAGCAACTGGAAGAAGCTTTTCTCAAATACCAACCTGTAGGCGTCCTCCATTTTGCCGCAAACGCTCTCGTGATTGAATCAATGGAAAATCCGGGTAAATACTACGATAACAATATCTCGGGATCCATTGCCCTACTAGAGACCATGCGCCTTTACAAAGTCCCCTATCTTGTCTTTTCAAGCACATGCGCAACCTACGGAAACCCTCTGTTTTCGCCCATGACCGAAGAGCACCCGCAAAACCCTATCAATCCGTATGGAAAATCAAAATATATGGTCGAACAGATCATTCAAGATTTTGATAGAGCCTACGGCTCTCACTCCGTCTGCCTTCGCTATTTTAACGCAGCAGGCGCTGATCCAGAATCAGAGATAGGCGAAAACCATACCCCCGAAACACACATCATTCCGTCAGTCATAGAAGCTGCGCTTGGGAAAAGAAAAGAGCTGACCGTATATGGGGATGGCAGCACCATTCGGGACTACATCCATGTCGAAGATTTAGCAAAAGCGCATGTTGCAGCCCTCAAATGGCTCTTTACCCACAATCAGAGCGCGATGATCAACCTCGGGACAGGCACAGGATCCTCCATATTCGACATCATCAACACGGTTCAAACCATTTCACAGAAAAAAGTCCCCGTCCGCTTTGAAAAAAAGCGAGAAGGCGAGCCCGAGCAACTCATCGCTGATAATACAAAAGCGCAAAAACTTCTAGGCTGGACACCAACACACTCTTCCCTTTCAAATGTTATTGAGTCAGCCTGGAAATGGCATTTGGACGCAGGGGCTTTTCGTTAAAAAGATTTGATAGGTCTTGGGGTGGGGGTCTACACGAAAAAAAAGAGAATTAGCAGGATTTTAGGATAGACAGGATGAAAAAAATAGCATCGAAGCTTTTTTCATCCTGTCCATCCTAAAATCC
>CAZQNB010000036.1:7369-15475 GCA_964594545.1 uncultured bacterium
AAAGGATCTTCTAAAAAAACGATCTCACAAAATATCCGCACAGAAATGCGGGCAGGCAAACCTCAAAAACAAGCGATTGCGATCGCTTTGAATACAGCACGTAAATCAGGTGCAAAAATACCTAAAAAAAGAAAAAGGAAGAGAGATTAAAAACAATCTCTCTTCCTTGAATTGGTTTTAACCGGCTTTTCTTTTTTTATAGTCGTTATCCTTTCCCGGGTGTTTTTTTTCATGTCGCTCATTTTGATGCCCTTGTGGGTGACACCCCCCGCATTCCTCTTTATGATAGCCATGGGGTTCTTTTTTCCCTGAAGGATGACATTCACCACATCGATTTTCTCCTCCCCGTCTCACCCCCCTTTCTTCTTTGCACCCTTTTCTTTGTTCGCAAGAGGCACACCAATGATTAATCTCTCGTTCCGCCTGTTCCCTTGCCCAGCCGTATTTTTGTTGAAGCTTCCCGGATAATTGATCCCATTTGCCATTAATCATAGCAATGTCATCATCCGTTAATTTTCCCCATTTTTCTTTTACCTTCCCCTTAAGTTCATGCCATTTTCCAAAAAACTGATCTCTATTCATAACAACCCCCCGCTTACAATTATTTATCCACAGAAACGCACATTATCTTAATATTAGTTATTCTGTTAATTTTAACAAATTATAAAAAAACCACATTAACAATCACTACGTTACGAGAAGAACTGCGCATATGTTCATAACATTCTTAACTTTACATAAATACTTAGTGTACAGTATGTTGCAAAATCTTAGCTACGCACAACCAAAAACAGGGCTCATCCGGCTCATTGGTACCCGCTCATAAAAAGCATCGATTTTAAAAAACAGGATCCGCTATTTGGTATTATTTCTGATAAATGGTATACACTGAAGAATCTTTATGGTTTACTCCCTGATTATTGCCTTTTTTTTAGCCACAACCACCCTTTTCATCCAAAGCGTCCTATTTCCCCATTTTGTCCTTCTCGCTTTCGCCCCATGGATTGCCCTGGTTGTTTTGTCATGCCCTCTTCCCACATGCCTTTATCTTTGCTTCCTCTCGGGTGCATTTCTCGATCTATTCACAGAAGACCCCATTGGCGTTCACGCCCTGAACTATACAATCGTCGCTTGGGTCTTATATCGTTATCGGCAGTATTTCTTCTCTCTCGCGCCCCTCCATTTAAGCGTGTTTACTTTTTTTGTCTCCTTTTGCTCCACCCTGACCCAGCTATTTTTGCTTTTTCTCTTTGACAGAAGAATTCCTTTTGCCGGACAATGGGTTTTTGGGGATCTTATTCTGATGCCCGCATCGGACGCGCTTTATGCCTTCTTTTTGTTTGCATGGCCGCTACGATTGATTCATTTAGGGAGAGAGCATTGGAGCCATTTAAAGAAAAAAGTTTTTCTCACGAAACCCTGATTGCCATAGAATCAGCCCTTCAAGCGGGCGAAATTTTAAGGCAAGGCTATGGTACTTCCTTTTCTATTACCCAAAAAGAAGGCAAACATAACCTCGTTACCGAATACGATCATAAAGCCGAAAAAAGCATTCTCTCCTTTTTAAAACATCACGTACCTAACTCCCATTTTCTAGCCGAAGAAAGCGGAGCTACCGGCGCTTTATCAGATGCTTTATGGATTATCGACCCGCTCGACGGGACAGTCAATTTTGCCCACCAAATCCCCGTTTTTTCTGTTAGCATTGCTTTAGAAAAAAAGGGAGAGCTTTTCTGCGGTGTTGTCTATCAACCCATCTCCCAAGAGCTGTTTGTCGCTGAAAAAGGAAAGGGGGCCTATTTAAATGGGAAACCTCTCAAAGTATCCTCAATAACCCATCTTGCAGATTCGATATTGGCCACAGGTTTTCCTTATAACACCCATGAAAACCCCCACCATTGCATCGATCACTTTGTCGACATCTTGCGCCTGGGCATCCCCATTCGGCGCATGGGATCTGCCGCAATCGACCTCGCCTATACAGCCGCCGGACGATATGATGGGTATTTTGAAGTGGGCCTCTCTCCCTGGGATTGCGCAGCAGGCATTCTCTTGGTCGAAGAAGCGGGAGGCAGAATTTCCTCCTGGGATTTACAAAAACTAAACCACCGCTTGAAAACCCCGATCCTCTGCTCAAATGGGAAAATCCATACCTCTCTTTCCCATATATTAGGGAGCGCGCCTAAATGAATTTGATCCAGGGGAAAAAAATTGCCCAAGAAATACTTGCAGAAATCAAAGATAAAGTAGCTGAAATAGCCCCAAGAAAACCCTCTCTCGCCTTTATTTTGGTAGGCGACAATGCGGCATCCCAAACGTATGTTCAAGCAAAAAAAAAGGCATGTACCCAAATCGGCATTACATCCACTCTTATCGAACTGCCTGCAAACACATCCCAAAAAGAGCTCATAGACCAGATCCATGCGCTCAATTGCGACCCTCTCATCGATGGAATCTTGATTCAACTCCCTTTGCCGCTCCATATCAGCGATCAGGCCATTATGCTCGCCATCGACCCCAAAAAAGATGTCGACGGATTTCACCCGCTCAATATGGGAAAACTTCTCCTCGGCGATGATAGCGGGTTTCTCCCGTGTACGCCGAGCGGCATTAAAGAACTGTTAAAAAGACAACAGATTCAACTATCCGGCAAACACGTTGTCATTCTCGGGCGGAGCAATATCGTGGGCAAGCCTCTGGCCGCAATGTTGATGCAAAAAAAAGAACATTGCAATGCAACGGTCACCATTGCACACAGCAGCACAGAAAATTTAAAAGACATCACTTTATCTGCGGACATCCTGATCGCAGCGATCGGCAAACCCCGTTTTATCCGAAAAGAAATGGCGCGCGAGGGCTGCGTCATCATTGACGTGGGAATCAACCGATTAAGTAATGGAACGTTAGTTGGCGATGTTGACTTTGAAAACGTAGCCCCAAAAACTTCATGGATCACACCTGTCCCCGGGGGCGTCGGCCCCATGACCATTGCGATGCTCATGAAAAACACACTACTTGCCTATGAAAAAAACAATCTACTTTGATCTCGGCAATGTTCTTTGCTTTTTTGATTACGCAAAAATGATCAACCAAATCGCTTTTTGCGCAGATCTTCCGTCCCTCCTTGTTAAACAAACGCTCTTAGAAGAGAGTCTTTTAAAACGATATGAATCAGGGGAAATCGAAACCCAAACACTTTACCAAGCATTTAAAGACCTCTCCAATAAATCCTTCTCCCTCCCCTCTTTTATCCAGGCATTTTCTGACATCTTCATTCCAAATACGGAGATTTGGCCTATCGTAGAGGATCTAAAAAAACAAGGAGCGCAGCTCATTCTCATATCAAACACCAATGAAAGCCACTATCAGTGGATAGACACGCATTACCCAATACTTAAATTTTTTGAGTCAAAAATCCTCTCTTTCGAAGTGGGTTGCCTAAAACCTAATCCCCAGATATTCCAAAAAGCACTCTCCCTTGCAAACAGCTCATTAAATGAATGTTTTTATATCGATGATATCCAAGAATATATTGATAGCGCGAGAAAAATAGGCCTTGATAGTGAAGTGTATACGGACACTAAAACCCTAATAAGCCACCTCAAAAAAAGATCAATTATTTAAATAAATCTTATTATAGAAAAATATAGAGAATAATAGCTATAATATAGTAACTAATAAATAAAAACAGAGTATATATGCTATTTATTTCATCTAATTTAATTGAAACAGCTTCAAATTACTTAGTCCTCTCACTTACACCCACAGAATCTTTATCCCCCAAAGAGCAACAAGAAAAAACCGACCTTATCGGCATGAGAAATCGAGTTCTGAGAGCCTTGACGAAAGAATGTCAAAAAATTACAGATGAATCTCAAAAAAATCTTCTTCTGACCGCCATCAAGACGGTCAAAGAATTCTTTTTAAAAATTGGGGGCAGTGCAGAAGAAACGATCGCCGAACTCTCCTTTTTAAGCCCATCAAAACTCATCGAAGGGTCGATTGCGGATTCAATTATTTCCTCGACAAAATCGGATGACGCCTGTTCGAAAAAAGAGCTTTTAGAAAAAGAATCCAATAAAACACTTCGAGATCAGATGATAGCAACGGCACTGCATAAAGCGCCGGGCCCTATTAAACACAGAATCATTGAGTGCGTAACAATGCTTGGAGGAGAAATCCCCATGAATTCTTTCGGCTAAAAGATTTTAAGCTTTAACCAAACTGTTTTCTTTTCTAGAGCGGTATAGAATATACAGATTGCTGCCGACAATCACAATAGCGCCGCAAACGGTCGTTATATCCAAAGACTTTTCCCACCAAAGAAAATCAAGAGCCGCTACCCAAAAGAAGCTGGAATAGTCAATCGGAGCCAAGGTCGAGGCTTGAGCAAATCGAAGCGCCTGAGCAATTGCGTATTGTCCTGCAGCAGTAAGTAAACCTACAATTGAGAAATAAAACCAATGCTCTAGCGGCATAGGCTGCCAAGTGAAAAGAAGGAACGGAAATGTTGCCAAAATCATCACAATGTTCGGATAGATGGCAATAGACAAGCTATGCTCTGTCGCAGCGAGCCTTCGCATCAAAATTTTATTCAAAGCCCCCAGAAATGTCGCAAATAAAACAATCAGCGCTGCCAACTCAAAAACGCCGCTTCCGGGTTGAATCGCAAACATCACCCCAATTAAACCAACAGCAACCGCGATCCATTTTTCTCTTCCCACGCTTTCTTTGAGCATCACTGCGCTTAAAAGGATCATGAAGAAGGGAGATGTATAGCTCAGCGTATAAATCGTAGTGAGCGAGGCAACCTTAAAGGCGAACATAAACGAGTATGTATAGGCCAAATTTACTGTTAATCGAATCGCGTGGAGTTTATAGGAACTGGTACTTAAAATCTTTTTTACCCCACCCTGCATAGAAACAGCAATTAAAAGGGGGATAAGCCTAGTAAATGCTCTTAAAAAACTTGTTTGATGGACCGAATAGGTTCCCATCAAATGTTTTACAAAAGCATCAGCAATTGGGTATAGGGCAAGGCCGACAAGCATTAAAAAAACGCCTAAGACAGCTCTATTCTGAATATTACGACCATTGGTCGGGCTCGCAGTCATAAGCTATACGTATATCACGACAATCTCTTTTTTCTCTTGCAATATTTTCTATTGCAAGACAAAAAGAACTTATTGGGGTGAGTCATGGAAAAAGAAATTATCATTGTCACAGGAAGCAGCGGAAGGATCGGAACGCAAATCGTCCATAGATTGGGACAAAAATATCCGATTGTCGGGTTTGAACTTCTCAAAGCGATCTATGCGTCGGATAAAGAGGAGCTAATCCCCGTTGATTTATCTTCCGATGAAAGCGTGCATCAGGCATTTACCCATATCCGCCATTTTTATGGGAACCGGATAAAATCGGTCATTCATCTGGCTGCCTACTATAGTTTTGCTGAGAAACACTCAGATAAATATGAGACAATTACAGTGCAAGGAACGGGTCGTCTCCTTGAAGCCTTGAAAGACTTTGAAGTAGAGCAGTTTATATTCACAAGCACAATGCTCGTGCACGCGCCGACAAAGGTAGGCAAACCCATTACTGAAGATTCTCTGATCGCTCCTAGCTGGGATTATCCCCTTTCGAAAGTGCATACAGAAAAACTCATTCATGAACTTCGGGGAAAAATACCCACAGTGATTTTGCGTATCGCGGGCGTTTACGATGATGATTGCCATTCTATTCCGATCAGCAATCAGATTAAGCGCATCTATGAAAAAACTCTCGAATCGCATCTCTTTGCCGGAGATATTGATCACGGCTCGTCCTTTGTCCACATGAATGACGTTGTAGATGCCATTGCCATCGCAGTCGAAAAAAGGAAAGAGCTCCCAAGCGAACTCGTCCTTCTCATTGGGGAGGCGAAAACTTTGAGTTACGACGATCTGCAAAGAGGGATTTCGTGCATGCTCACAGGGAAAGAATTGGAGACCTATTGCGTTCCAAAATGGTTTGCAAAATTGGGAGCATTTCTCCAATGCCTCATTGCATTTAGACACAAACCCTTCATTCGTCCCTGGATGATTGATTTTTCAGACGATCACTATGAACTCGACATCTCTAGAGCCAAAAAAATACTTGGATGGTCGCCCAAACACAGTTTGGAAGAAACGTTACCGATCATGATCGAAGATCTGATCAAAGATCCGATCCATTGGTATAAAAAAAATGGGCTTGCGATGTCTTCCAAAATCAAAAGGAGAGTCCAAAATGGGAACAAATAGATCTCTTCAGGGAAATCTCTTTGCGATCACGCTTTTAGGATTTTGGCTCCTCGCAGCTCCAGCCACTTTTGAATTTCAAACCGTTCCCTTAGTGATCAGCGATTTTATTTGCGGCCTCCTGCTTATTTCCTTAACGCTCCTTTTTAGACGCAACCCCTCTTCAGCGCTTCTTTGGACGCTTGCCGTAATTGGGATCTATCTCCAATTTGCCCCTCTGGTTTTTTGGGCAAAAACGTCCGGCGCTTATATAAACAACACGTTAGTTGGCACCCTTGTCATTGCTTTTTCAGTGATTTTCGTCTCTCCGATGCCCAAGCAAATTCCCGACATGGATCCCACAATCCCCCCCGGTTGGTCGTACAATCCATCATCCTTACCGCAGCGCATTCCGGTTGCATTTTTCGCCTTTATTTGCTGGATGATTTCGAGATATCTTTCCGCCTATCAATTGGGCTATATCGACACAGTTTGGGATCCTTTTTTCTTGCCTGGCACTGAAGGGGTTTTGGAATCTGACGTCTCAAAACTTTTTCCCGTTTCAGACGCAGGTCTTGGCGCTTTTGCCTACACTCTTGAATTTCTCTCCACCTGTCAAGGAGGGAAAGCGCGTTGGCGCACATCTCCCTGGGGCGTGCTCATCTTCGGAATCCTTGTCATTCCTGTGAGTTTAGTGAGCGTGATCTTGATCATCCTACAACCTTTAGCTGTCGGAACATGGTGCACCTTATGCCTTCTCACGGCGATCTGCATGCTGCTCCCGATTCCCTTGGCTGTTGATGAGGTGATCGCAACGCTGCAATACTTAAAACACTCGAAAGAAAAGCCATTTCTCAAGCTCCTTTTAAATGGGGGGGAATGCAAAATGGCAACAACAGATACGCGAACGCCTTCAGTAGAAGCGTCTATTGGGGACTTAAGCAGAGCGTCTCTTTGGGGCGTCACATTTCCCTGGAATCTGATAATCACTGCCCTTTTGGGTCTTTGCCTGATGAGTTACCCATCGATGCTGGATCTCGAAGGACTGCTTGTTGATTTAGATCCCATTTTAGGCGCGCTGACAATTGTTATCGCTGTCCTCTCATTTTCAGAATTTTTGCGAAAGGCGCGCTATTGCAACGTTCTCTTCGCTTTTCTCCTTTTCATCTTTACCCTCATTTCTCCCTCGCACATGGCGATCCACATCCTCACGGCCATCGGGATTGCCCTTCTCTCTTTTCGCAAAGGACCCGTAAAAGAAAAAGGAACCTATGCACATCATTCTATGTAGACACGGAGAGACGGAGTGGGCATTGCAAGGGAAGCACACAAGCTTTTCCGATATTTCTCTTACGAAAAAGGGAGAGGCGCAAGCACGTCACTTGGGAGAGACGCTCAAACACTTTACATACGATCTGGTCTATTCCAGTCCGCTTAAAAGAGCCTTTGAAACATGTACACTTGCCCACCCTTCAAAACCTGTGATTTTAGAGCCCCTTGCAGTCGAGTGGAACTATGGAGAGTTTGAAGGGCTGACAACTTTGGAGATCCAAAAAAATCATCCCCACTGGAATTTGTTTTCTGACGGCGCTCCGAACGGAGAAACCCCGTCCCAAGTTAGTCAAAGGGCAGATCTCCTCATTCAAAAATGGATCCGTGACGGGAAGAATGTTCTCCTCTTTTCCCATGGACATTTCCTCCGCGTTTTAGCTTCCCGCTGGATTGGGCTGGAGGCTAAAGAGGCAAGACTTTTTGGCCTCAATGTCGGATCGGTCAGCGTTCTTGGGTTTGAAAGAACGCAGAGGATCATTGAGTCCTGGAATATGAGTTTATACCGCTCGTGATTGAA
>CAZQNB010000037.1:0-14959 GCA_964594545.1 uncultured bacterium
GCTTAAATATGAATTTATTTGCTGCGATTGGTATAAGATCTCTAGGGAGCGTTCCGTAGAATCAATTCATCTGAAAATGCGAGCGGACGACCAGGGTCTTTTCTCAAGCTTTCTCTGTAGAATTTTTCAACACGGCCAATTCTTAGCGTTTTGTAGAGCGGGTTTTGCTAGCCCCTCATGTAGACACTTTCTTAAGATACGGCCAAAAATAACTTGCATTTTGGCCGTATCTTGGATAAAATTGGCCGTATAAGGGGAAATAAAGGGGTTTTATGGGTGTTAAGGACAAAAAATTGGCCGTATTAAGCTGCTTAGGTCACGAGACCCTTCCGATTAGCTTACATAAGATCATCGAAAAACTGGGTCTCGGTCTTTCTGAGCGGAGCGTTCGACGCTATCTCAGAGAACTCGTAAATGAGGGACTTGTTGAGAAAATTGGACACAAACGAGCCACGAAATATCAGCTCCGCCGCCAAGAAAGAAGCCTTGATGCCTGCTTTACTGAAAAAAGCAAGCAAGCGATTGCTCGAGTAAGAGGCCCTGTCTATGAGAGAACCCCCGTTACGTTTGCCGATCATTGGCTTGATAGATACCAACCAAATAAAAGTTTTTATATCCCTAAAGACTTAAGACAGAAGCTCCACTCAGCCGGAATCCGCTCAAAACAAGAAGACCCTGCAGGCACCTACGCACATCAAATTTTCAATCGCTTATTGATCGATTTGTCCTACAACTCGTCTCGCCTTGAAGGCAACACCTATTCTCTTCTAGACACACAGAAACTTGTTCTGGAAGGCTCCGGGGCAGAAGGGAAGTTAGACGAAGAGAAAATCATGATCTTAAATCACAAAGAGGCGATTCGATACTTGGTCGATAATGCGATAAAATTATCAGTAGGTACGCAAACAATTTATACTTTGCACTATCTTTTATCTGATGGTTTAATCGACGGAAAATATATTGGAAAAGTTCGAGATTATGGCGTTCGTATAGGAGGATCTTCGTACATTCCTTTTGAGGATCCCAAGCAACTCCAAGTCCGCTTAGATCTTATTGTAAAGAAGGCCGAATTGATTCAAGACCCCTTCGAGCAGAGTTTATTTTTATTAATCCACATTTCTTATTTGCAAGCGTTTGTCGATGTAAATAAGAGAACAGCGCGATTAAGCGCAAATATTCCTCTGATCAAAAACAACCTTGTTCCCCTATCATTTAATGATATTGATAAGGACGATTATACAGCATCAATACTTGCAATTTATGAACTACAAGATGTCCAACCTATCCTTGATTTGTATGTATTTTCTTATCTCCGCACGTGCGCTATGTATGACGCCACGATAAAAGCGGTGGGTTTTGATGAGGTACGCGTTCGATACCGCCTTCAAAGACGAGAACTATTGCGCGAAATCATTGAACAACTTCTTATTGGGGATGAGCTTAAAAAATATATAAGCGCATATACGGAAAAAAGAGTCCACAAGGAAGACCGAGAAGCTTTTATAGGCGACGTATGGGAAGACCTCAAATACATCGATCAAAATCGGATCGCAGGCCTTGGAATCACAATTGAGCAACTCAATACCTGGATTGATAATAAAAAATAATTTAAATGATTAAAAATAAAACAAAAACGTTTATAATATTGCTAAACGGTAAACATGGCAATGATCAGTTCAATTATAAATTTGATTCCATCTGCGAGATACATTATACCCGCAGCGCAGGCAGCCAGCATAATTTCTTACCAAATCTCCCGCTTTTTTGAATCTTCTGCCAGCCTATCAAATAAAGTATTTACACCCATCTCCTCACCTTCTGAACTAGATAAAAAAATAAGCACTCTTGCAAAAGAGAACCTCCCCTGGAGTTTAAATTTTAGACATGTAGCGGGTCACAGAGATCTATTAAATGATCCTTGTAATGCGGATTTAGAGCGCCTCGTCAAGGTGACCATTAGGAAAGATCTTACCATCGGACAAAAAATCCCCATACAAATGGAAGACGGAAGCTTTGCTTTGTACAGGATCCATCGAAAGATCGCAACCGAGGGACTGGTAAGCTACGCGCTAAAGAGTGAAAACCCTAAAATACCTCCACTTGTTGTATTTCGGTCAACGGAGACCAATTTTCTTAAAGAAGAGGCGTTTTCCTCAATGAAAAACGATGTGATTGTAAATATTGGAGAAGGGGGGTGGAAAGCTGCAGAAAAAGCATTTGATGAATTGATGCAAGACCCAAGCTTTCGAAGCAATGGCGCCCTAGTAAAAGTCGCAGGCTATAGTTTAGGCGGCGCTTACGCGCAGTATTTTATCGCAAAGCATCACGCCTCTGTCTCCCATGGGATTTTCTATAACGACCCCAGTATTGACCCGAAAATTTCAGAGAAGTTTGCAAAAGATATCGAAGAGATTCCAAGAACAAGCCCCCTCGTGTTGCAAATCTTTCGAACGCATGGAGATCCTGCCCATTTCTTTGGCGGCAAACATCTCGGATGCGAGGCAAATCACAAAAATGTATCTGTACAACTTTTAGAAATCGATATCCCGGGCCAACTCAATTTTGATATCGGATTGCATGCAAAACGCCTTTTTGACACCACAGACTTTAACTATACAGTCGAAGAACATACGAATCCTGATGTATTATCTAAAAAGCTGGACAACTCAAAAAGAAGTCCCATCTCAGCTTTTTTCGAATCCGTTCGTAAAGTTTTGAGCGGTTGTTTGTTCGGCGTTTTAAGTGCTCTGGAACCTATTTTTAACTGGATCAAAAAGAAGATTCATTCCTTTCTTGATAACTCTTCCCATCGAAGATAAAGCTGCTCAATTTGCGTCTCCACAAGACCAATTTCCGCACACACCTTTGCCAGAGCCTCCGGATTTGTCGCTGTCTCCGTCTCTTCTAAACGACGTGTTAATACATGTTGATTTTGTTCTAACTTTTGAATCTTCCCTTCGATCCCCGCAAACTCTTTCTGCTCGTTATAAGTAAGTTTTGCCTTAATCTCTTTTTTTTCCTCTTTTTTAAGAGTTGCTTTCGTCTCTGTTTTTTCTTTTAGAGAAGCTTGCCATTGACCATAGTCTGCATAAAGACCCACATGGTCGGGATCTCCCAAAGAAAGGATCGTATTGCAAATCCGATCGAGCATGCATCGATCATGGGTAATGAGGACAACAGCTCCCGGAAACTCCTGTAGACTTTCTTCCAAAGCCTCTAAAGTCGGGATATCCAAATCATTTGTCGGCTCATCCAGAAGAAGAATGTCTGCCTTTTGCAGCATGAGGTGAGCAATGGCAATCCGCGCCCTTTCTCCGCCGGACAACATCCCGATTTTCATCTCTAAAATATCAGGAGAAAACAAAAACCTCTTACACCATCCATTCACATGGACTTTTTGCCCCCGAAACTCCACATAATCCCCTTTGGGAGATAGGGCGTCTCTCAAGGTCAAATCTAAAGAAAGCTGGGCTCGATGCTGATCAAAATAGACAATTTGAAGATCTTCCGCTCTTTTAAGCGTCCCCATATCGGGCATAATCTCTCCGGAAATAAGCCGAAGAAGCGTTGTTTTTCCGGAACCATTGGGACCCATTAAACCCAACCTGGTGCCGGGAGATAGGGTAAAATCAAGATTGCGGAAAAGGTCTCTCCCTGCAATCCCCTTTTTTACATTTTTTGCGACGATTAATTTTCTCGTCTCTCTCTCTGACGAGGCAAAGCTAATTTTTGCCGTTTTCTGAAAATTGCGACTTTTTATGTCTGCGTGGGCCTCTAAAATCTCATGCGCCTCATCAATGCGCGATCTCGACTTTGTCGTCCTTGCCTTCACTCCGGCTCGGAGCCACTCAGTCTCTCTTCTCGCCTTCGTGGCAATTGATTTCTCTTGGTTTAGCTGTCCTTGGATAAATTCTTCTTTTTTCGAGAGAAAATGGGAATAGGATCCTTCAATTGCAAAAAGACCTCGTGGATAGACCCGGTCGATCTCAATGATTTTATTGGTTACATGCTGTAAAAAATAGCGGTCATGCGAGACGACAAGATAGGTCGGCGCCTCTCTCGAAAGGAATTTTTCGAGCCAAAGCACCCCCTCCAAGTCCAAATGATTTGTCGGCTCATCCAAAAGGATGACATCAGGGGATAAAATAAGCTCACAGGCAAGTCCCAACCGTTTTTTCCATCCGCCGGAGAGTTTACTCGCTACCTGCTCAGTCCCCTTAAATCCCAGCTTGCTTAACCACGTTTCGGCTAAAAGCTCCCGATCGTAATCTTCCATCTCAGGAATACCTGCTAAAACATCCATCAATACGTCAAAAGGAGTCTTATCCAAAAATTCGCAAGATTGAGGAAGATAGCCAATCTTGAGGCCTCTGCGCGCGGAGATCTCCCCTGAATCGCTTTTTTCAAGACCCTTGAGTATTTTGAGCAAAGTTGATTTTCCACAGCCATTGAGACCGATTAAACCGATTTTATCCCCTAAAAAAATGCTTAAAGACAGGTCTTTGAATAGGGTTCTGGAACCAAAAGACTTCGACAAGTCCTGGCAGCTGATCAATAAATCCATGAACCCAGGATACCTCGATCACCTGTTTTTTTCTATTGATATCCTCGCATACTAAATGGTATGACTCTTGTATGAAAAAATATTTTCTCACAGGACTGATCACCCTTGTCCCTGTCGCAGTCACCATCTGGGTTTTTACCTTTCTCGTCCGCTTCCTCACGCGCCCTTTTATGGGACTTGTCACCCATTTTTTGAGGGAACTGCCCGATTTTGGAATTTGGACATCGCCTCGGGGGATCGAAATATTGAGCGAATTTACGATCTTGATCGGCCTTTTTTTTCTCACCCTCTTTTTAGGGCTCCTTGCAAGACGTTTTTTCTTCGACAGCCTCATCAAGATCGGCGATAAAATCCTCTATCGCATCCCTCTTGTCAACAAAGTCTACAAGACCTCTAAAGAGATCGTCTCCTCCCTTTTTGCGTCATCGGGAAATTCGTTTAAACAAGTCGTTTTACTCCCCTTCCCGTATAAAGGAAGCTATTGCCTTGGACTTATCTCCGCAGAGTCTCCCGAAACCTGCTCTAAGATGGCAAAGAGCTCTCTCACCTCTGTTTTTATCCCGACAGCGCCGAACCCAATGACCGGTTTTTTAGTGATGGTTCCGAAGGAAGAGCTGATCTATCTCGAGATGAAAACGGATGAGGCGTTCAAATACGTGGTCTCTTGCGCCGTCATAAAACCAAGTATGCCGAGGTCTACCGAATGAAAAAATATTTTCTTACAGGTCTGATCATTTTGATGCCGATTGCGCTCACTTTGATGATTCTCCTTTTTATGATCGATTTTTTTACCTTCCCCTTCATTTCAATGGTAACTGAAATTTTAATCCATATAGAAACCGCCTTTGAGTTTGAAATTCCTGATCAATTAATACTGCCGACAGCGAGAGTTCTCGCGCTCATTTTGCTCTGCCTTTTTATCTTCCTTCTCGGGGTTCTCGCTCATTGGTTTGTCGTAAAGAAAATCTTTGGCTGGGCAGATCGCCTTTTATCCCGGATTCCCTTCATTAAATCGGTCTACAAAGTCAGCCGGGATATTTTCACAGCCCTCTTTTCAAGCGATGGAAAAAAAGCGTTTAAATCCTCCGTCATAATCCCCTTCCCCTTTAGCCCCTCTTACGCGCTTGGATTACAGGCGGGCGAAGTAGCTGAAGAAATCCAAAGCAAAGTCAAAGAGCCCCTTACCTCTGTCTTTATGCCAACAGCCCCCCACCCGATTTCCGGGTTTCTCTTCTTCGTTCCAAAAAAGGATGCCCCAAATATCAATATGACAATAGAAGAGTCTGTGAAATTTCTCGTCTCCTGCGGTATGATCGGATCGATAAATAAAAACACATGAGCACACGCGTTATTTTTTTCCAAATCCGAGAAACTGCCAGCAAATTAAAACTCATTTGCGAGACAGCGCAGGCGCATTTTGAAAAAAAAGAGCATTTTATCATTTTCGTTGAAGATGCAAAGGCCCAAGATTTTGTGAACGAACTTCTTTGGAAAAACCCGGACACCAGCTTCCTTCCTCATGCCTCTACGGATGACACTTCAAAAGAATTTATTGTCGTCACAAAAACAAAAAATAACGTAAATGAGGCAAAAGTCGCATTCAACCTCTGCTCTACCCCTCTGCTGATTGCCACCCCCTTTAGAATGATTTATGAATTTGAAGATTTGACCCATCCCAATAAAAACAAACTCTCCTCGCTGCGATTCGATGCCTACAAAGCCGCAGAGTTCATGATTGAATCCCGCATGTAAACAGCTAAGCACCAGTCACTTAAACAATACATTGCCAAATAAAATCCTCCCCCTTATACTTTCTTCTTAATTCAATGCAATGGTAATATTATGACCCGTATGAGCAAACAAGGAGAAAGGCGAGCAGTGTCTCACAGACGCAGACGTCCGATCTCTCCAAAAACTGGACCAAAACGTGATAAGTTAGAATTCGGCTATCGTCCACACGAGAACAGCCTTTCCAGCACATCAATCACAGATCGATTCATTCCAAAGATAAGGTAATCCAATGACAAGACATTCTAGCTATGGCAAATCTGGAAATACCGGCAAGAAACGCAACGTATTGAAGCGTTTTGAACGGATTGAAATTCTCCGAAAAATCGGAAAATGGGTAGATGGGAAAAATACAAGAGTCACAGGACTCCCAAAAACACCTACCTCTGCATAACGCAATAGTACACGTTGGCAATCAACAGAAGGCGCTTCCTATACGGAAGCGTCAAATCACCAGAATTGTCAAGGAACTCCTCAGCTTTCTAAAAACAGATTGCGAAGAGATCTCCGTCTATTTCGTAACAGAAAAAAAAATCTCAGAACTCCACGATCAATTCTTCCAAGATCCAACCCCCACGGATTGCATCTCGTTCCCGATAGACAAGCAACATTTAGGCGAAATTTTTGTTTGCCCATCCGTTGCGATTCTTTACGCAAAGAAACACAACATCGATCCTTTTAAAGAAACTATTCTCTATGTTGTTCATGGGATTCTCCATCTGATCGGATATGACGACCTGGATCCCAAATCTAAAAAAATCATGCGCCGCATGGAAAAAAAATGTATGGATTATCTAGAAACAAGATTTGACATATAATCTCTTTGTTTTATTGTTATAAATAGCAACACTATGAACTTTTTTCTTCTCACAAGCCCTTTACTTCCCCTCTTTTTTCTTATCGGATCTGTATTACTTACAATTGGCAATACAGGAATGATCTATCTGGGGAGATTCAAATCTAAACAACTCTTTCGCTCTTCCAAGTCCCCTCTCATGATTTTTTATGCTCTATTGAAATATCTATTCCCAAAACAGGAATGGGAAAGCCTTTATTTTTCCATCTCAATTAGCAAACATATCTATTTACTTGCCTACGCAATTTCGGCTTTCTTCTATCTTTTTGCCTATTTCCCCATATTAGACGAACCCGTAAGCGAGGCTTCAGCCTTAGAAGATTTTTTCCCCCTACTCCTCATCTTCTGCATCATCATCGGAACTTCTATTGCTCTTGATTTTCTTGGGCGACTTGCAGCGTCTGCATGGAGTAGATCCATGCTAAAAATGACAGCCCCGCTTTCTTTTATCTATCTTCTTATTGTATTCCCCCTAACGGGCCTCCTTCTCAAGATCACACAAAAAATCAATTCTAAAATCCCCAAAAGGAACGTAACCGATCTACTTGATAAAAGCAGTTTGAGAGAAATGATCCGCGAATCGGAGCTGCACAACCATCTCGACCAAACGGATCAAAAATTGATCAGTTCGTTCATTAATTTCAAAGAGCGGGTCGCCAAAGAAATCATGGTTCCAAGAGTTGATCTATTTAGCCTAAGCTCTGACACCACCATCCGAGAAGCCTCCCGCCTTTTTTCCCAAGAAGGCTATAGCCGCATCCCGATTTACAAAGACACCCTCGATCAAATCGTAGGCGTAATCCTCTACAAAGATCTCCTCAAATGCTTCACTGATTCAGGACACAATTTAGATGCCTCATTAGAGACGATCGCAAAGCCCGTGCTCTATTCACCGGAAAACAAAAAAGTCTCCCAGCTCCTCCAAGAATTTAGAAGCAAACAGATCCATATGGCGATTGTCGTCGATGAATATGGGGGAACCGAAGGGATTCTTACCATTGAAGACATCCTCGAAGAGCTCGTTGGCGAAATTGAAGATGAGTATGACATTGGGGAAGAGCACCCTTTCTGGGAGATTCCCGGAGGCGGCTGGATCATCGACGCAAAAATGACCCTTCTCGACATCGCAGACCAAATTGGGATCCACATCCCAACGCACCCCGAATACGAAACCCTTGGGGGCTACGTCTATCATTGCGCGGGAACCATCCCGACAAAAGGATGGCGCATATCCCATGACAAATTTGACCTCGAGGTCATCTCCTCCAATGAACGGGCGATCAAAAAAATCAAGGTCGAGTCTCGGCCTGAACAGTAGATTCAAACGTATCTATTCAGAGCACGGTTCCATAGAGGCGAGAAGAGTGTCTCTATCAAAAGTAGTGATGAATATCTGCTTATCAGCTTTCCCCCATGCCACATGAATCAAATGATCTTGGGCAACCATTCCTCCCGGGAAGACAACTTTCGGAGAATTGTCCTGAGTATAGTCTGTCAGATCCCCTAAAGGTTGGGAAGTCACAGAGCGGATAGAAAAGGGAGGACCTCTGTCAAATGTATACGCTCCCATTACATAAGCTCTTCCTTTCGAGGTTTTAGCAGGAAAGCTGGAGTGAAAAAATGTTAAAAACCGATCCTTTACAAGATATGCAGGAGTCCCCCCTCGAATTTCTCCCAGATTCCAATCCAAATTTGAAGTTGTACGCGTAACCTCCCGGCAGTATCCGGTATTCAACTCCACTTCCAAAATGACCCGAGGCTGATCAGAATAGATAACATAGAGCCTCTCTCCGTCTGAAAACGGGCTCCAATTTTTTTCCACTTCAATCGCGTGAAGATAGGTTAAAGGTTTGGCCGGTTCCTTAAGAACAAACATGCCTAGCTCTTCTATGAGTTCTCCAAAATACATAGCAAACTTGCCGGAGGTCTGTAACAAAGGGAGATCATTGAAAACGATAAAAATCCGATCCCCCACGTTCAAAAGTCGCGCATCTTCTGCGGTTAGAGAAAATGTAGAAGAATAAGAGACGATGTTCAGTAACTGGACCGTTTTTTCAAAAACTTTAAAATTTTTATCCAGCCTAACCACCCCAACAAAAGAGACGTCTGTATGAAAATTGGTTTTAAACTTTTCCGGACATCTACTGATATAGCGAAAAGAAAGAAGATACCCGTCTTTATATGGAATTAGCGATGGATTATACGCATTAGAATAACCGGGAATTTTGATTTGCTTAGCAGTCAAAATGGGGGTCTTGAAAAGTATCTGTTCAAGAAACGTGTCAACTTCGCTTTCTTTGGCCTCTAAACTAAGGGAGAGGAATGTTGCCGGCAAACAGCACAGACTGACAGTTAGATAACCCCGTATATATCGCATAATACGGAGTATATAAACGAACAAGAGACCGGTCAATAGCTATATGCAAGATTTACGACACCGCTTCGAAATTCAGCGCTATTTCTTCCCAAGGCAGAAAACTGGCCGCCTGCAATAATTCCAAAATTGCTGCTAAAATTATACTCGATAGCAGGCGCTAGACTAAATTGCTCTGAAGAGGGTTTTCCAACATCTGCAAATGTACCACTAAAAGAAATGCCCGGGATCCCAAAAAATTGGGTCATGTTCGTCTGGGTATAGACAGTGTCTAGGGCAAGCGCCCAATTTTGATTGAGGGTAAGCTCAAAACTCACAATGCCTTGAAAGCTATTTCCCGGTAGAGCTTTACCATTTGCCCCAAAACCGCCCCCATAAGCGTTAAATCCATGAACATTCACCGGGGAATTTACGGTATATTGCGCACTGAAAGTTGCGCTCAGCCAATGAAGGTCGTACAAATGGAATACCTTGTAAAAAACCAGATCAAATTGAGTGGCAAAGGTTCCGGAGCCTGTTTGATCGGTCAATAATCTTCTCGGAGAAAACCTCTGAAAATTCCCAATCGGAAAAACTTCTCTAATGGCCAATTTGATGCCGGGGAAATAGGGAGTAAAGTCAGCTGCCATCAGTTGAAAATCCAATCCAACAGTCAAATCACCCGAATGGAAAGAGTGTTGATTGGACGTTGTATTATAGACAAACTGAGGGATGATATTGAGATCACACCAAGGAGTGAGGCCGAAAAAACACAAGAATTGAGCATCGAGAGTGTAGAAGTTCTCATCTAACGAAACAGCATGCCAATTTTTGTCGTAAGAACCTGTATTCGTGGTAAAATAGACATACGACTTAACCATAAAATCTCCATAAGGCACCACCGTACCCTCAGGAGCAATCAAAGAACCTGTGAGCCAAGGTTCTAAAGCTCCCGCCCGAGAAGCCGGCATTATGGGCTCAGATTGCGCACTGAGAAGACTCCCAAGAAATCCCATGCCGACTAAAACCCATTTTTTCATACCTTAATCCACTATAAGCTCTAAGCCCCCCATAACACAGCGGCGTTTTTGCAAAAAACTAAAAACTAGAAGGAGCTTCCGATCGTCCGATCCCCATGGAGAAAGTTTGATTTGCAAAACAAAGCTTTCTCGGGCAAAATAAGCGATCAAAGGAGTTCTCATGCGAAGGTCGATTTGTTATTGTGAGCCGAATGTTGCGCTAGCCGGGGATGTCGGTCATTGGAAATTTATTTATACAACAGCAAACCATCTCCCCAAAGGGACAAAACTCCGTTTTGATTTAGAAAGTCATGGATCCGCCCTAGACTGGGCTCTTCCACAAACAAATCTGAAGAAAAAAGAAAACGTCATCTGGGCAGAGGCCGAAGGGAAAATATTTGGAGCTACGCAAGTAGACCACCCCCAAAAAAAGACCCCTTCCTATGAATTTACGCTCCCCACAGAAGTGAAGCCGGGCGAAATCGTCTCTATCCACATGGGTACTCTTGACGGGACTGTGGCTCAAAAAGGGAATTTCTCTCAGAAAACCGTCCAGAGAAAGCGCCCCTTTACTCTCTACATCGACCCCAAAGGCAAGGGCGAGTATAAGGAGAGCGAAACATTTCATCTCGACGTTCGAGGAAACCATCTCAAACACTTACGCATCATCGCGCCATCTCTGGTGAATCGCAATAAAAGATTTGATGTCATCGTCCGTTTTGAGGATATGTATGGGAACCTCACATCCAACGCCCCGGAAGGGACTCTGATCGATTTAAGCTACGAACATTTAAGAGAAAACCTCAACTGGAAATTGTTTGTTCCTGAAACGGGATTCATCGCACTTCCCAACCTCTATTTTAATGAACCCGGAATCTACAGAATCCAACTGCGCAATCTAAAATCTAAAGAGACCTTCTTCTCGCCACCGATTAAATGCCTTCCTGATGCAGGCCTTAGCCTATTTTGGGGGCTTCTCCATGGAGAATCGGATCGCGTTCAGTCGTTAGACAACATCGAAGCTTTTTTACGCCATGTCCGCGATGATAAGGCGCTCCAGTTTTTCGCTACATCCTGTTTTGAAAATGAAGAAGATACGTCAAATGATTTCTGGAAGTCGATCTCTAGCCAAATTGCAGAATTTAATGAAGAAGACCGTTTTGTGGCCCTCCAAGGGTTCCAATGGATGGGAGAACCGGGAGAAGAGGGTCTCCGCCAGTTCATTTACTCAAAAGACAGCAAGCCGGTTTTGCGTCACAAAGACAGCAAGAACAACTCATTAAAAAAGATTTACAAGACGAATAATCCAAAAGAGATGATCTCGATTCCCATGATGACGATGGGGAAAGAGGTTTGTTATAACTTTGCTGATTTCAACCCCGAATTTGAAAAAGTGGTAGAGATCTACAATTCTTGGGGATCTTCAGAGTGCACAGCAAAAGAGGGCAATAAACGACCGATTTTGGGGAACCGAAATGGGATTTCTGAAACAGCCGAAGGCTCTTTGATGAAAGCGCTTAACGAGGGGCACCGTTTTGGCTTCGTAGCAGGTGGCCACGATGATCGAGGGGTGTTTAAAAAGCTTAGGGAAAGCGGGCAAACGGAATATTCAGCAGGGCTCACTGCCATTTTAGCCAAAGAGCACAACCGCTCGTCTCTTATCGAAGCATTGCAAAACAGATCTTGCTATGCAACAACCGGAGAAAGAATTGTTGTTGGACTGCAGATTGCAGGACAACCGATGGGATCTGAAGTGGATACAAAAGCACGGCCCGGTCTCGAATTCAATCGCCACATCACAGCCTACGCAATTGGCACAGCTCCGCTTACCGAAGTGGTCCTTATCCGGAACGGAAAAGTATTAAAATCTTTTGATGTTCAAGATGAAAAATGGGAAATTGCTTATGATGACATGGAACCTTTGAGCCAAATAGCGCTCGAAACAAATCCCAATCGAGCCCCCTTTGCCTACTATTATTTGCGCATCAAGCAGCAAGACGGACATATCGCTTGGAGCTCGCCTATATGGATCGATCTGAACGCTCGCAGCTCGCCGATCACAAACGGCACGAAAAAGCTAAAGAAGAAATCAAGCTAAACAAAGGGGCTTATAGAAGCCCTTTTTTTGCAAGTGCTCATAAAGTTGAGGTAATACCAATCGCAGCAAATAAATTCATATTTAAGCTGCGTGAAAGCTGTCGACAAATCGAAGATCGTAAGTGGCATAGTATTAGGTCAATACAATGCCACTTACGATCTTCGATTTTCGACGCTTTGACGCGCTTAAATATGAATCTATTTACTGCGATTGGTATTACCTTTTTTTCGACTACGATTCTGAAATCTATACAAAAGGACCGATGGTCTCTTTGAGCATTTTAAGATCTTCACTCGAATCAGACCATCTCGGGCTTGCTAAACGCAATAATCCTTCAGCTAACTCATCATGACCCCTTGTCCATATACTGCAAATTTTTAATGCCACAAAAACCACAAACCTCGGATCATCAAATACATCTCTTGAATCTTCTACAGCCCCAGTCAAAAACCCTTGAGGATCTAGTTTAAAAGATTTTTTAAAAAGCTTATGAGACTCTCTAAAATTTTTATCCTTATACCATCTTGAGATTTCATCAAGGCGTTGCTGCAAGTCTTGAGGAGGACGAGATTCTATACGACTACTCATGATAGATTCCTTTTTTGGAAAAATATATCCAGTTCTCGCTTAAATGATCATCAAATATTTTCAAAAATCTCTTTTTCAAGTAGCTTATCAAATATATGGTCAAATACTGCGCATGGATCCTCTCTCTTTCCTTCTCTACCTCTCTCCTTGCAAGCGCGCCAAGCGAAGAGACAAAAATGCATGCCCTCTTTCTCATGCAAAACAATGATATTGAATCGGCTCTCGATCGTTATCAGCAATATTGCCACCAAAGCGGAAGATACGACTTTGAAACGCTCCAGCAGATGGGGCTCATCATGCTGCAAAAAGGGATCCTCTCCGAAGATCCGCAAACATTTCTCATGACCCTCTTTGGATCTGGCATCTCAGGATCCTCCGGAGCTCTTGAAATCCTTGAAAAAGGGATCGACAGCCCGGATCCTCAAATCCAACTTCTTTGCCTTCATTTCATCGCAAGCTTTGAAGATGATAAATCAAGCGAACTTCTCAATTGCGCGATGAGTTCCGATTTTCTCTCTACCCGGATGGAAGCTGCTTTCTACCTGGCCCAAAGAAAACATCCCCATGCAGTGGGCCAGATCGAAGGGCTCATGTTTCGCCTCCCCCCGATCTTTAAACCCTACTTCCCCGCCTTTTTTGCCATCCTTGGAACGAGCGATGCTACAGCTACTTTAAAAAGGTTGATCGAAGATCCGGATCCTCAGGTGCGCATTGAGTCGATCCTCAACGTCGCAAGACTGGGAAGAGATGATTTTCTCCCCATGCTGCGAAGACGGCTTACCCACTCACATATTGCAGAAATCGAAGCTACGATATTTGCAATAGGCGCTTTGAAAGACGGAGCCTCTCTCCAAAAACTAAAAAAACTCGCCGTGTCTCCTGTAGAATCGATTAAATTAGCAGCTATCCACGCCCTTTTGCAACTCGGAGACCGAAGTGGCGTTGCCAATCTCATCGAAATGGCATCCCATCACAACCTATTTGCCATCTTGAGCCTGGGAGCTGTGACGGAGACTGAGAACACTTTAGCCGAACTGATCCAATCGAATGATTTCCAAGTAAAAATGAACGCGGGGCTCGCTCTTTTACAAAGGCGCGATCCAAGATGTTTTCCCGTTCTCTCTGATCTTCTGATTGCCGACTCTCGAGACCTCGCATTTCACCCCATGAGATCTGTTGGACGGACCCTGTCTGCCTACAAAGCGGTCCCTTCTGCGGAGCTGAGAAGTAAAGACCCAACGGTTGACTTGAGCTTTTCTGTCGCTCTTCGCGAACATTTTTTAAGGGAAGCCATTCACTTACCCGAAGAGACGTTCCTAAAACTTGCCGCCATGATTTTCCAAAAAGGGCAAAACGACCTTGTCCCGACCACGATTTCTCTTTTAGAAAATCTACGAACAGACAATGCGATAGCCTTGCTAAAAGAAGGGGCAAAAAAAATCTCTTCGCCTCTGATTCGGGATTATTGCCACCTCTCACTGTATCGCTTAAAAGTTGATGGTCCTTACGAAGAATACGTGGGCCACTGGATACAGACCCAAAAAAAATCAGAGCTCATTCGGTTACGCCCTCTACTTCCTTGGAAATACCGGATGGAACAATCGGATTACACCCTCTCTGCAGAAGAGACATCTCGTCTGCTCATCGATTCGTTTCTTGCGATTGCCAATCGTCGGGATGAAAAAAGTATTTC
>CAZQNB010000038.1:0-14222 GCA_964594545.1 uncultured bacterium
GCTTAAATATGAATTTATTTGCTGCGATTGGTATAAGCCAGGATGAATCTTTTTTTTCTGCCGCGAACGAAGTGAGCGATCCTGCAAGCGCTTCCTAGGGCGAAATAGTTTTATCTAACGCAGCTTGCTCCTCATTTTTCACTTTCGTGTGCTCTCGGATGAGGTTCGTTGCAGCCTCTGCGCTTGGGTCTTTTGTTCCATTTAATACGAAGTCAGAGCCTTTAAAATCGTTTCCAATGGGCTCTGCTTTCCCTCCCAGGATATCGGACAGAAATTGCTCGGTCATCGCATAGAAAGAAAGTCTGTTATCGGGCTTTGCAAAGCCGTGTCCTTCTGCAGGATATAGAGCGTAAATCACAGGGATCTGATTTTCGTTCATGGCATCCACGATTTGGTCAGCTTCCGCTTGTTTGACTCTCGGGTCGTAGGCGCCTTGCGCAATCAGCAGGGGTTTATTGATTTTATTCACAAAGGTAAGCGGCGATCTGTTTTTGAGCTCTAAGATCCCTTCTTCCGTATCGAAATTTCCCACTCTCTTTTTCATATCGCTGATGATCGGTTTCCAATAGGGAGGGAAACTTGCGAGAAGAGTGATGAGATTGGAGGGTCCTACGATATCCACTCCGCAAGCAAAGACATCCGGCGTAAAGGTAAGGCCCACAAGGGTTGCGTATCCTCCGTAGCTGCCCCCCATAATGCCGATTTTTTGCGGATCTGCGTACTTGTTTGCAATGGCCCAATTAACGCTATCGATGAGATCGTCGTGCATCTTCCCGCTCCACTCCATGTTGCCTGCATTGACGAAATTTTTGCCAAATCCGGTTGAGCCGCGATAGTTAACGCTGAGCACTGCGTAGCCGCGGTTGGCAAGCCATTGATGCACCGGGTTAATGCCCCAGTTGTCTCGAGCCCAAGGGCCTCCGTGAACAAACAAGACCATGGGTAGCGGTTTAGTGGTGTTTTCAGGAAGGGTGAGGTAGCAAACGAGGTTGAGGCCATCTCGTGCCTTTACAACGACAGGACGCATGGGAGATAATTTGTATTTTTGCAGCGCCGGATTTCCGCTGAAGAGAAATTGGAGTTTAGTAGAGCCTCTTTCGTAAATATAATAGTTTGGCGGCATCACGTCGTCTGAATAGGCGACAATCCACGTCTTGTCATTTAAAGTTCGGGAAACGATCTGAAAATAGCCTTGATGCACCGTCTTTAAATACTCGATGTCTTTTTTAATCGCCGGATCTAATATTTGAATGGTTGGCTTATCATAGTCGATGACAATGGCTTGAATATTTTTTTCTGTTGGGTGAACCGCAAAAGTGTCAATGTCTGCTTTGGGATCTGTTGCTAAAACGGTGACTTGTCCATTTTTCAAGTTGAGCGATTTTAAAACCGCTGTATCTACGCCACGGGTATCGAGCAGGTAGATTGCGGTATTGGTTTTGTTAAATCCAATGATGTCTGTGTTTTTCGCGTCTTCCATTGGGACTTTTGTGAAAAACTCCCAAGAGTCATTTTTGCGCTGAAAAACTTCTTGATCTCCCTCATCATTGACATAGACGCCAAAGCGAATATTTAAATCGTTATCGGCTATGATTTCAGAGTATTTATGGTTTTCGAACACAAGTGTTAATTTGGAGTCACTGAGATTGAGTTTGTAGACATCAAAATAGGATTTGTCGCGATTATTGAGGCCGATGAGGAGATCTGTGGGTTTGTTTTGGCTGGCACCAAAAATAACGGCCCTTACATCGCTCTCAGGAGTTAATAAATTGATTTTCTTGGTTTCAATGTTGTAGCTATAGAGTCTAAAATTTTCATCGCCCTTAAAATCTTGTAGATACAGGATATGCTTTAGATCATAGGACCAAAAATATTGTCTGATGCCTCGATCGGTATCTTGCGTGATGACTTTCGCGTCTTGCGGTTTGTTGAAGGGGGCAATCCAAAGGTTTAAAACGCCATTGCTGGGAGCGAGATAGCTGATGTATTTTCCATCCGGGCTTAAGCGCACCATGGTATTTGTGGGGTTGCCAAAAATGACGGTTCGGGGGATTAATTCTCTTCCGCTACTCATGTTTGCCACCATACAAAAACTCAAAACGATTTGGAAAAATTTTCGAAACATTTTTATGACTCTTTAATTTTTCTTGATCATAGGAAAGTTTGGTTTGAAGGTCAATGATATTCATAATGGAGTTCGTCGTTTTTGTTTTGCCCGATCACGCGCCAATGAAAATGGATGTTTTTGTCATCCCAGAGGATATGGCCTAAATACGTGTCTTGGCCGCAAAGATGCGCGTCGATCGACTCTAAAGTGCCCATCCCCGTGCAGCTTAAAGAAAAAAGGAAAACCGGTAGGTTTTGGCCATAGCGAAGGTGCTCGAGCGAAATGAGTCCGTCATCTGCATGCAATGTCCAACGAAATTGATTGCTAAAACTCGATGTGGGTAGAGAATCTTGAATCCAAACCCCTTTTTCTTGGAAGATCAGTTGTGATGGTGATTCTTTGATCGCAAGGACTTCAGCAATTCCCGTTTGGATCGTTTTTTGATCCCCTTTTTTTGATTTTGTTGTCAGGCGGAGGTGTTTCACTTTGCAGAGCTTTTCCCAAAAGGCAAGAAGCTCTCTTTCCTTGTTTTGTTTTCCTTTGGGTTTTTGAATGAAACAATACCGTTTCTTCTCTGGGCCGGGGAGGAGGGTGTAGGCTTTTTTAAGGAGTTGCTCGAGCTCTTGTTTTAATGGGTAGGATGGGCTTATTTGATAGAGCTTCTTTTTCCCTTGGCGCTTAGGCTTAATGATGCCCCCTTTTTCAAGTCGTTTTAGCGCCTGTTGGATGGGCGTTAAGGGGATGTTTAAGGCGGTTTGCAGTTGGGTCCCGTAACACGTCTCATTAATGAGGAGAAAAAAGAGTATTCTTTCAATGCTGGGGTTGCCAAAAAGCTCTGTTAACATAAAATTTAAACCATTAGGTAGTTTAATTTTATAATATCACAATGTTCTATTTCTGTGTGGTTTCTGGTTGTTTAAACTATTTTTTGGTTTGATAAACTTCAGGGTTTGTTGAAAAAAGAGGTTCTTCAGAAGAGGTTGAAAAAATCTCACAAAATTGACATTTGTCGATCTTATGAGGTAATATGGGCTCTTAAATTCACCTCACAAGAACGACATGAAATTCATCGGACGTAAGAAAGAGCTCGAATCTTTGGAGATTCTTCTCAAGAAAAAATCAGCCAGCTTGGTTGTGATCCATGGAAGAAGACGGGTTGGGAAAAGCAGGCTAATCAAGGAATTCGTATCAGATAAAAAAAGCTGGCTCTTTTCAGGATTACCCCCTGTACCAGGCATCACAAAACAAAGACAATTGGACGCATTCTCGACTCAAATATCGCAAAATTTGAACATGCCTAGAATACAGGTTTCCGAGTGGATGGAATATTTTACATTTCTTGGAAATCAATCGAAGGGTCAAAAAATCGTTATCGTCCTGGATGAGATCTCTTGGATGGGGTCTGAAGATCCTGACTTTCTGGGCCAGCTTAAAACGGCATGGGATCTTTATTTCTCTGAAAATCCGGAGCTGATCCTTATCCTTTGCGGCTCTGTTTCCAGCTGGATTGAAGAAAACATCCTGAAAAGCACCGGATTCGTCGGCCGGGTATCGGTGGATATGGTCTTAGAAGAACTTTCTGTGGCAGAGAGCGGTGAATTCTGGGGGCCTCAAAGAAACAAGATCAGCGCCTACGAGAAGCTTAAGCTGCTCTCCGTCACTGGGGGAATTCCAAAATATTTGGAGGAAATCATCCCCTCTCAGTCCGTAGAGGACAACATTCACAGGCTTTGCTTTCAATCAAAAGGATTGCTGTTCCGTGAGTTCGACCAAATCTTTTCGGATTTATTCTCTAAAAGAGCTCAGACTTACAGCCATCTCGTAAAAACCCTCGCACACGCTCCTCTTACCCTCGACGAGGTCTGTGGAAAACTGAATCTGGAAAAAAGCGGATCTATTTCTCGATGCTTGGAAGATCTTGAGCTCGCTGGATTTGTTCATGAAGATCACACATGGAATCTTTCAACTAAGGGAGAATCGCGCCTTAAGAAGTTCAGGCTAAAAGACAATTACCTTAGATTTTATTTGCGATACATCGAACCAAACAAGGACAGGATCGGAAAGGATCTATTTGAATCCAAATCATTCATGCATATGCCAGGCTGGGAATCCGTGATGGGGCTACAATTCGAGAACCTGGTTGTAAACAACCTAAAAAGCTTGTCTAGATTACTTCGCATTGATCTTATTGAGATCACTAACGCAGGCCCCTTCTTTCAAAGATCAACACAACGTCAGAAAGGCTGCCAAATCGATCTAATGATTCAAACAAAGAACAAGACTCTCTATGTGTGTGAAATCAAATTTAGCACCTCTGAAGTTAAAAGCTCTTGTGTAGAAGAGATGGAGAAAAAGATCGAAAATCTTTCTTTTCCAAAAGGATTCTCAATCAGGCCTGTGCTCATCCACGTAAATGGGGTATCTCAGGCTGTAAAAGAGAGCGAAGTTTTTAACGAAATAGTCGACTTTTCCCAATTTTTCACCCAAATCTAATCGAAATTATTTATCCGCAGACAGGTGCATTTCCATCATTTCCAGGATATTCCAATCGACTGCTTCATATTTTAGATGTAGCTTACAGGATTCCGGTGTGTTCATGTATCCGATCAGATAATCTTCGAGATTCGTCTTCAGGATCTGTTTTACCATGGAATCCGGCCATTCCCAAATATGCAAGTTGCGATAAACGTTATGAATAAAGTGATAGCACTCTTTTTTGATATCGCCATATGCAATGACATCAACAGGCTGGCTCTCATGATCTAGAAAAGCACTTAAATGACCAACCGGAATAAAAGAAGTAATTATTACCAGACGAACTAGGGAGTGTACCATAAAGATTATTTTGGCCGATTTTCCATTTTTTTTCGAGGGGTAATATCAACATTCGTATATTAGACCTCTTTCGAAAATTGACAGAACCTAGGTTATGCAAGAGGTCTATTTCTTCTCCTGTATCCGTAGAAATCCCCTTACGAATGTGTTGTCTGACTTTTTGATAAAAACGAGACTTTGTCCTCTGATTGGGGGGCATAATACCAATCGCAGCAAATAAATTCATATTTAAGCCGCGTGAAAGCTGTCGATAAATCGAAGATCGTAAGTGGCATTGTATGACTTCATACTATGCCACTTACGATCTTCGATTTTCGACGCTTTGACGCGCTTAAATATGAATTTATTTGCTGCGATTGGTATAAGATGCGCGGCTTGCGTCTGCTGCATCTTCTTTTTTGCTTCTGCTGCAGCAGAAGTAAATGTTTCTGGTTTTTTTAAACTATTTTTTAGTTGGATATAGATTGTGGATTCATTGAAAAAAACGGGGGACTTAAAGTATACTCCTTCGTTTTTTAGGGAGAAGGATCTATGACGACGGGTGCTGGCGGTTTTGGGGTGAGAGAGCTCGTATTGAGGAAGTGGGAAGGGTATACAAGGCCAATACGAGCAAACCCTGAAAATATTGAAGCTGCGATCACTCTATTTAGAGAAATAGCAGAAAACCCGACACCTCCAAGCTCTCCCTGCGAGAGGTCCATTCAAAAATTTGTTGGCGATAAGGCTCATGGGCTTCGTTGGATCTGTGAAACCGGTTTTCCTTTTTCTCAATACCAAGATCCCGAGACAAAATCTGCTTTCAAAAAGTCCCTTAGCTCTACTTCAGAGTCTCTTTTGTTTCATAGACTGCAGGAGAGTAATAGCTCTCTTGAGCAGCTTTCCTTAGAGTTGGGTCCAGCTCTTCAAACAATGCGCTTAGGAGAGATTAGTTCCTCTTGTAGGAAGCTTCAAGAAGCCTACGCTGAAGGAAATCAAAAGGCTGGAGAGCATCTGGTCTGGCTTATCAAAGAGGTCGGAGGCGTAGAAAGTTCTGTTGCATCAAGAAATACTCCCACGAAAACCTCGAGAGAGGGTCTTGCATCCCTGTTTTCCGGTTGTTTTCCCATAAAGAAAACACCTGTGGCAGTCTTAAGCGAGATTTTTGGATCCCCGTTTTCTGTTCGCTTTCCCATTCGGCTGTGCCATATTTTATTTAGCTCTAACTTTGATGGTCTAGAGGAGTTGATCCCAAAAGCACAGCAGAATTTATGGACATTTTTGCATCAGCAGCTTCGATCCATTTCTTGTGCAGATTGGAGTGATAAGGCAGAATTTATCATTGATGTCCTCCAGCAATATCCGAGAGAAACAAGAGATTGTATTGCAAAGACCTTGGGGGAGAGTCAAGATGCTGCTACGCAACATCTAGGAGATCTTCTGACTCAAGCAGCTCTTCCTAACTTTACAGAAGCTTTGCCGGCGTTAAGGGAATTGAGGCAAATGCTTCCTGAGATGAGAACAACAGATTTTGAGTGTCTGTTTGGCCATCCTGTTGTGCCTTTTTGCAAGGAGGGCTCGTGGGGAGAGGGCGATCCGTCTTTTGCGAAAAGACTCTCCTTTACCGGATCACAAACCTTGGTTGCTGGTTCTCTGATCATAGGATCCTATACAGAGAAGACCTCTTTTAATGGGAAAACAGTTCCTCCTCATCTTTTGGCGTTTGATCGAAATACAGAGCAGCTGGTTTGGGGCGTTCCTCTTGTTTCTTTCCCCACGCCACCAGAGCCTTTAAATCGTCAAGGAAGGCTTTCCAATATTCCTAGTCTCTCTCCACGCTTGTATCGTATCAGTTCTATTGACCAAGATTATTGTGCTATTCGTTTTCAGGGAGAAACGAAAGTGAGGATCCTCTCTACAAAAGATGGGTCTACGCTCACTGAATTTCATTGTCCTGAGGCGTTTCACAGCCTATCGTCTTTGCATGTTGCCATTGATCCAAATGGTTTGTTTGTTTATCAATTGGTTCAGTCAAAGAACAGCGGGTGGCATCTGATTGGAGGAAGGGTTAAAAAGGGAAAGTTTGATACGTGTTTTGATGTGCCGGTTCCTTCAGGCCTTCTTATGCCTTTAGGTATACATTGCGCAGTCCGTTCTTTAAAAAATGGTTCTAATGATTTAATGGTAGTTAGCCCGTCAGGGCATCAAGTGATGCTGAATCAGGCAGATTCTGCAGTAGCTTATAAAAATCAACTCTATAGATTGGAAAATGCCAATTCTGATGCTGCCGAAACTCTTTTAAGGGTCCATGATCTGAGTAAAATAGATCTTCCCATAACATCTACGTTAGCTATCAAAGATTCTGGTCTTAGAATAAAAGCGGTTTGTGAAAATGGAATTTTAGTCCTGCTTGCAAGTGACGGACCTATTTTCGTCGATCTCGTCTCTTCTCAAATCACTTATGGGGCAAAGACATCTTTGATTGGCTATGAAAAGATGCACGTCGATCCCGTTTCTGCAGATGTATGGGTTTATGACGAGGTTTCTAACGAAGTGTGGAAATTTTCTGGAACAGAGAAGCGCTTGATGGGGAAAATCCCTGGTGCTGGAAGAGGGACTTCTTTGTTGCATACAGATGACAAAGGGACTCTTCTCTTTGTTGATAACCCTTTCTAACTTAGAGAAAGAAATGATCCATTTAAATGCATGCCGAGCTATTTTGCCTATTGCGCAAGTAGTTGTCTATCGGGGGCATGAGACGCATCCTCTTTTTGGCCCTTATCCTGCCAACATTAGAAAAAGAACAGAGATGTTTGAATATCTAAATGCGTATCGCACTACGCCTTGGAAAGTGACTACGGCCTCGGGCGAAGAGCTTGTGCACACCTTGTCTTGTTTAAACGCGCAAGAGACGCTTCTGGTCATTCCGGCAGGGCAAAGCACGACTCTCGATAAGGTCTTTGAAGTGGCGCAACTTTCGTTTTTGAAAAATGGTTTTTTTGCCAAAGGCGGCCGTGGTTATTTTACGTGCGGATCTGCTTACTGGGCATCGAAAACAAGGATTTACAAGGATCTCTGCACGGAGCAAGAAGAAAACCCTCAAATCATTCGAAAGGAAAGTCGCATTCCTCTCTTCGATGGAGTTGCTGAAGGTCCCTTATGTCCTTTCCCCGGGAAAAAATATAAAGTGGGCTTTTTTTCTGATGCGGTTCGTGTAAGTAACGGAGGCGATGAATGCACGATTTTGCTAAGCGGTGGTGGGAGCTTTATTCCAAATCCGGGGACGAATGCAAAAGTGATCGCGCGTTACAAAAAAGAAGAACTGCTTCGGTTAAAAATACGAGAAGAGGAAATCCCAAAATGGGAAAATGCGGCCATTGTGGTCCCTATCCATGGAAAGCCTGCGGTTTTGATGAGCATGTTTCATCCCTACTATGGGCCTCAGGATGTTGATGCGGAAAGCTATATGCAGGCGTTTCCCGACTGCGGGACAGATTGGCGTAAAGTGCACGCGCTCCTAAGTCCGTTGAAGGAACGGATGCACTTTGTCTATTTGATGATCAAGTCCCTTGAATAAAATTTTTCTTGTTCTTTTTTTGTCCAGTACAGTGGTTAAATATATAGGGAGGAACCTATTATGAAGAAGAAAACTGAGTCTACCTATGAGAAATTCATAGGAAATAAAAAACAAAAAAGGCTTCTTGACAGAGAATATGGGGATCTTCTGATTTCAGAATTGTTGCTCGCCTCTATGGAAGAAGATCATCTTTCAGTGAGAAAATTAGCAGCAGAGGCTGAAGTCTCTCCGACAATTATTCAAAGTTTGAAATCCGGGAAAAAACAAATATTACCATTGAAACATTGTCTAGAATCTTGGATGTAGTTGGTTATCAGATTATTTTGGCCCCGAAAAATGGTCCGGGAAAACATCTTAGAATGGCATGAAACTGCTCGCAATTCAAGAATCGGCAGAGCCGATTCTTGATCGTGTCTAGCGACTAGACGAGCCTTGAATGTACATGAAACCAGCTCTCTTTGTGGGTCACTTCTTTCCCAGCGAGAAGTTGAGACAAGTCTTCTAATTCCAACCTGTCGAAGTCCCTAGAGTGGATATGCGGGGTTTTATCTACGTGAAAATGAGTGCTGGTAAGAAGATCCTTGTCGAAATTGGAGTCGCCCCATTTTGGAGAGATGACTTCTGATGTAAAAAATGTATGGTTTTTACGAGCGCTATGTTGTTCGTAATTATTAATTGAGCATCGTTTTCTTAAAATAACAACGGGAGCTCCTTGTGAATTTTTCCCGCGCATCACTGAAGCACGCATTTTGTACGAGGGGACATCATAACAAAGCTCTCGGAACCATTTAGAAGGTCCAAAACTTCTTTCCCAGGCTAATTTAGGGAGGCTGCAAAAAGCTTCGTCTCCACCAAGCGCTTGTACCAGTTTAGAGCCCATAGATCCAGTGGGTAAGCTTGACATTTCTTTACGGCATTGAACAAATTCTTCTGCAGCCTTTTGCTCAGGAGATTTAAAGAGATTTCTAATTGTATTCATGATGCATCCTTGCTTTTGTTTTAAGTATAATTATATATTAATTGGTTTTAAAAAAAACTAAAATATTGTTTATATTATTTATTAAAATTATAATTATCTTTATACCAGAGCGCGGTGCACATGATGGCGTCGACATTCGGCTCTTTGCGGATGAATGTTTTAAGCGCGTTTTCTGTCATCAGTTTTGTCTCGATGATTTCGAGGGGATCGAGTTTGGGCTCGCTTTTTTTGACGGCGTTTTTGGCCCAAAAATAGTGGATTTTTTGATCGCAGATTCCAGGGAATGGATAGGCGCTTCCGATGAGGTGCATTTCTTCTGCAAAATATCCCGTTTCCTCAAGAAGTTCTCTTTGCCCGCCAAGGAGGGGATCTTCTCCGGGTTCTATGAGCCCTCCGGGACATCCGAGAAGGAAAAGGCGCGCGGGGTGGCGATACTCATAATTGAGAATGTATAGACCCTCTTTATCTTGCGCGAGAACAACTGCCGCATCGGTACGAAGAAGAAGCGAGTTGTGATCGTAGATTTTCCCGTCATTTCCCTTGATCTTGTCTTCCCGTATTTTGAAAAATTTATCAAAGATGATTTCTGAAGATTGGATTTTAGCCATTAGAGACCTCTTGCGTAATTTAGGGTTCGTCAATTTTCGGGATTATTTTGGCTGATTTTCCATTTTTTTTCGGGGGGTAATATCAACATTCGTATATGAACCCCCCGAAAAAAAATGGAAAATCAGCTCAAAAGAACCCGAAACTTGACAGAACCTAAATTGCGCAAGAGGTCTATTTTTTACCTACGACGGTGTGGAAAAGTTCAAGCTGCCGATAGAGCTCTTTTTTCTCCCACCAAAATGCGTGGGTCATCCATCCCTTTTTCTCATCGATTCTTTCGGAAAGAAAGTAGCTTGGAAGTGCCGTTGTCGGAGGAAATGGTGTATCGAGGACTGCAGCGAAGTGGGCTTTTGCAAGTCTTGGCCCTTTGGTCAAATAAATCCATGCGCCAAAGGGGAAATGGAGTGGTGAACTCTCTTGCGTCAGGAGCGTTGATGGGTATTTGCGCAAAATGGCCTCTGCGTTTTTTACTTGTTTTTGTAAGAGGCAAACCCAAACTTCAAAGGAGTCGAATAAGATTTTGTCTTGTTTTGTCATTTGAACTTTGTGAAGTTTTTCAAAGCATGCGGAAAGATTTTTGAAATCCTGTTCTTTGATCGCCTTTTTAATGAGATAATAAAAAATCCTTGTCTCTCGTTTCGTCCACGGTTTTGTGATCTCTTGGGCCAGAGGAAAGAAGAGGCGATTGATCGATGCTGTAAGAGGAAATTGGGCAATCTCTTTTTCTGCATCAAGCTCAATGAGGCAATACAAAATATTGCCAAGAAGTGTTTGATTGAGCGGCTCTTTTTTCATGAGCTCTTTCCCAATTTCAACAAGAGTGGGTATTTTTCTTAGCCAAAAACAAAGCTGAATCGTGATCAGGGTGAGTCTGTCGGGATCTTCTTCGATAAAGGGGAGCGATTCCCAGTTTTCTTGCAAGCTATTTAAGAGCTCATCCGTATCGGAAAGAGTGATGAGATTGGGAATGTGCCGAATCGCAAGGAGGATGATCCGATAGGCCGCATCTCTTGTTTTAAGAGAGCTTTCATGCATACGGTAAATAATATGCTCTTGGATCATGGGAAGAAGCGGGTGTCTTGGGAATTTGCGCAGCGCAAGTTCCAAACATTTCGCTTCTTCTTCAGAATCTCCGAGCGCTTCATACACAAGAGATTTCCCCAAATATTCAAGAGGCGCGCCGGGCGTTTTGAAAAGTTTTTCAAATTCTTTGAGCGCAAGATGGAAGAGCTTTTCTTGTTTTTCCGCTTTCCCTTTTTCGAGAAGCGTGAGTCCTGCTCTAAAAAGCGCTTCTCTCCCTTCCATGCGCCCGGGAAAGCATTGGCCGATGCGTCGATATTCTTGGAATGCAAGATCAAATAAACGGTGGCTTAAAAAGGCATTGGGAACGGCTAAACAACCCACCATCGCATTGAGGCTGCCGCTATAGATTTTTAAATTTTTAAGAGTAAAATGGCCATCTTTACAGAGGAAGCCAACGTGCGATCCGGCAAGAGGCAAATAGCTTGTAAAACTAAGCTTTATGTGATCATCGATGTAAAGTCTAATTTGATCTTCAATTTTTTCAATGCGGATTTTATGTTCTTTGTTTGTTTCAAGATAGATCAGTTTTGCTTCAAGCACTTGGACATTGTTTCGAAAAAGACGATGCGATGGATGTGTTTTGGATCCAAGCCAGAGGCAATATCCTTCTTCTAAACTGCGTCTTTCGTCTGCCTCAGGAATGCTAAAGAGAATCCCCACTCCTTGGCTTTCCTCTTCCAATTGAACGGTGGCTTCAATTTTTACATTGTCTGCAAAAGCTCTCTTTGAAATTTTAAGCGCGGCCCATTCAGTGCTATCTAATGTTTTTGTAATCGCTATGTGTTTTGCTAAAAGAACGTTTTCTTCAAGCTGCCAATCGTCTTGAGAATCGAGATGTAAAGACTCCATGAGGATCCACTCAGGTCTTCCTTCCACATATTTTTTTATATCGGAAATCAGCTCTTCCACATTCTTGTAGCGCGCTTGTTCGCTTCTCGCTAAGCATTTTGTCGCGACAAAAGAAAGTTGATGCGGAATATCGCGGTGAGGCGCCATTTCAATCGGATCGATCAGCTCTTCTTTGCTCAATTGCTTTCGAAACGCAGAGAGTGTTTTTCTCTGAAAGGGAAGTTGCAATGTAAGCATTTGATAGAGGATTACGCCCAGAGAATAAATATCTGTTTGAATGGAAGATCTCTTCCCTGTGAGTAACTCGGGCGCCATGTAAGAGAGCGTTCCTGCGATTTTTCCGGGGCGCGTGGCAGATTCTTTTTCTGTTGTTTTTTTTAACCGTATATTTTCTTCTTTACTGATTTCATTGATGAAATTCGCAAGTCCCCAGTCGAGGATCATCACTTCGCCATATTTGCCGATGATGATATTTTCCGGCTTAATATCTCGATGCAAAATTCCTTTAGCGTGCGTGTGCGCAATTGCCTGGCAAATTTGGAGAAAAATACGAGTGAGAGAGGGGATCGATTTTCCAATCGGATGCAGCGGTTTTCCAAGTCTTTCTTGCTCTCTTGTAAAATGCAAAATGCGTCTTAACGTTTCCCCTTCAGCAAACGGCATTGTGTAGTAGATATCCGGCGGCGTTGTGTGGATGTTGAGGATCGGAATGATGGAGGGGTGAGAGAGCTGGCTTGTGACTCTCGCTTCTCTTAAAAATCTTTCTTGGATCGTCTTTTTCTCTCGGAGCTCCGGCTTGATCCGTTTGAGAGCAACGTCTCTTTCGCAGATGGGGTCTTTGACTAAATAGACCTCTCCCATACCGCCTTTGCCGATCATTTTGATGACCGAATAGGCGCCAATTGTTGTGGGAGTTGGGTCTTTTTTTGTATTCATTTCGCCATTTTCCCCACATTGGGTAGTCTTTGCAAGAAATTTCGTGATTTTTTTATAAAATCACTCTATATTTTGATCATGCACAAGAAAAAAATTGCCCTCACAGGGGATCGTCCTACCGGAAAACTCCATTTAGGCCATTATGTTGGCTCACTTGCCTCTCGCGTAAAATTGCAAGAAGATCATCAGCAATACGTCATGATTGCAGATGTTCAAGCACTCACCGATCACGCGCATGAGCCGAAAAAAGTGAGAGATAATATTCTGGAAGTTTCTCTCGATTATTTAGCAGTCGGCCTTGATCCAAAAAAGACGACGTTTTTTATCCAGTCGATGATCCCGTCGATTGCTGAATTGACCATTTTTTTCTTGAATCTTGTCACTTGGAATCGGCTAAAACATAACCCGACAGTCAAAGCCGAAATCCAACAAAAGGGTTATGGAGAAGAGGTTCCGGCGGGCTTTATGATCTATCCCGTTTCTCAAGCAGCCGACATCACGATTGTGAAAGCAGAAGTCGTTCCTGTTGGGGACGATCAGATTCCGATGATTGAGCAAACCGTTGAACTCGTACGAAAATTCAATCGCCTGTACAAGACAGAAGTCTTAGTTGAGCCAAAACCTCTTTTGTCAACAGTTGCGCGTCTTCCCGGCATTGACGGCAAGGCAAAGATGGGCAAAAGTTTGGGTAATGCCATTTTTCTCGCAGACTCTCCCGATGAGATCGCGAAAAAAGTGAAGGGGATGTACACAGATCCGGGCCACTTGCGCGTCGAAGACCCGGGAAAAGTCGAGGGAAATCCGGTATTTACTTACCTCGATGCCTTTGCGACAGATTTGGGAAAAGTCGAGGAACTAAAAGCGCATTACCAAAGAGGCGGGCTTGGAGATTCTGTGATTAAAAAATATCTTCTTGAAGTTCTTTTGGCTTTTTTAGAGCCCATTCGAAAAAGACGAGAGGAGCTTGCCAAAGATCCAAAGCATGTCATGGATATTTTGTTTAAAGGAACTGAAGTGGTCAATGGTGTAGCTCAGCAAACCATGAAAGAAGTCCGCGCGTCAATGGGCATTGATTATTAACCCGAGAGCCCCTGATGAAAAAGATTTGATAAACCCCTCAAAGAATATAAACAGAAAAATAACAGGATCCGCTTCGCTGCCAGGATCCTGTTTTTTAAAATCCATGCTTTTTATGAGCAGTTACTAGTTTGTTATTGCTTCAATGATTGCTTTAGCGTCCTCTGCTCGTTTTCTCGACCAGATAACAAAAA
>CAZQNB010000039.1:0-13901 GCA_964594545.1 uncultured bacterium
TTGGTATAAACCCAAAGTTCAGGTTGATAAAACAATTCTGTAGCGCGCTTTATTTTGGGAGAGTTTTTCTATTGCTTGATTGATTAGGAAAAGGGGCATTTCTTCAATCCATGGCCGTATTTTGTGACTCTCCGAAAATAAAAGCATTTCGTTCATCGCAGGCCCGCTTGCATTGTTGCTGCCGCAAATGGTTCTTTGGGGGGAAACAAGAAGCATCGGATCGAAGCAGAGACCATTGAGGGGACGGCTCACAAAGCATAAAATTCCGTTGGGTCGTAAGAAGGAAAGAATCTGATTCCAGTCGAGAGGGGCGTCGACTGTACAGAGGATAAAGTCAAATGAGTAGGGTTTTGGTGGGTTTTTAAAGGTGTAAAAATGGAGTGCTCCCAATGTTTTTGCCTCGTCCTCTTTTTTCGGAGAGCTCGAGAGTGCAGACACTTCGCAGCCCAATGCTTTTGCAAATTGGAGAGCTAAATGCCCAAGGCCGCCAATCCCCATTACGCAGACAGATTGCCCGGCCCCTATTTTATGCTTGATGAAGGGAGCGTAGACTGTGGATCCGGCACATAAAAGAGGGGCCGCGTAATTAGATGGGATGCTTTCCGGGATCATATAGGAAAACCTACTGTCTGCGATCACAAAATCGGCAAAACCTCCAAAATGACCCTGGTTATAGATTCCCGTTTTGTTGAGACATATGTTCGTATCTCCATTTAGACATTCTCGGCATGTTTGACACGTTGAATGGATCCACCCCACGCCCACACGATCTCCGATTTGTTTTGTGGAAAGAGGCCCTTTTTCAACGACCCTACCTACAATTTCATGGCCCGGCAAAATAGGGTAGGTCGACCGTTTCCAACTATTTTCCATCATGTAAAGATCTGTATGGCAAAGACCGCAGTGGGAGATTTTGACGAGAATCTCAAAGGGTTTTAGAGATTTTGCGTCATAGGAGAAGGGCTCAAGAGTGCGTCCCGGATGAAGCGCTGCAAATCCGTGTACTTTCATGGGGTCTGTCCTAAAAAAATGTGGAAATGGGGTCGATGTCGATTTTGACTCCGGAAGACGGGAGCGTACTTAAGCTTTCTGTGATGCGTCCGATTTTGGCTGTTTTAATCAGAAATTGGAATCGGTAGAGGTCTTTGATTTTAGGATGGCCCGCAGGAGACACGGGGAAAATCTGTGTTGGCGCAGGGAGAAGGGCCTGAAGCTGGTTTCGCGCGGTTTCTGCAGATTTCCTGGCTGTTTCTTCATCTGTCGAAGCAAATGAAATTTTAGCAAGGTGGCAAAAAGGGGGATAGCCAAACGATCTTCTCTCTTCGATTTCTGCCTTGTAAAAAGCGTCGTAATCTTGGTTTTTTGCCATTTGGATCACCGGGTGATCCGGCATAAATGTCTGTAAGAAAACAACGCCGGGCAGCTCTGCCCTTCCCGCTCTTCCTGCGACTTGAATCAAGAGTTGGAACACATGTTCGGGTGATCTAAAATCGGGAATGGAGAGCGACGCATCGATATTCAATATCCCGACAAGAGTGACGGAAGGGAAGTGGAATCCTTTGGCGATCATTTGCGTTCCAATGAGCACATCTGCTTTGTGAGATCTAAACTGTTTAAATAACTCTTCGTGGCTATGCTTTCTTTGTGTTGTATCTCGATCCATGCGAAGGGTTCTCACTCCCGGCAAAATGGCATGGAGAGATCGTTCGACGTGTTCTGTCCCAAATCCTTTGAATTCGAGCGCGTTTTGCGCGTTGCATGAGGGGCAGTGGTGAAGTGGTTTTAGGGTGTAGTTGCAAAAGTGGCATTTGAGAAGATTTGCCTCCTTATGAAACGTGAGAGAAAGATCGCAATGGGGGCATTTGACAATGCTTCTGCAGCCACTGCATAGCTGCATCCGATGGTAGCCTCTCTTGTTGAGAAGAAGGAGTGTTTGCTCCCCCACTTTTAGCCGCTCTTTCATCGCATCGAGAAGCTCTGATGAAAAGTGAGTAAACCCCCCATTTCTCGCAAAGGCAGTTTGCATATCGATCACATGGATTTGCGGGAGATTTGCTTTTGTGGCTCTAGATCTGAGGGTGTGGAGATGATATTTCCCGATTTCGGCGTTGTAGCGCGATTCAACGGAGGGTGTTGCGCTCCCTAAAAGGATTGTACATTTTTCAAAGTAAGCACGCATGACCGCTACATCTCTTCCTTGATAGCAGGGGGGCTCATCGCTTTGTTTGTAGGAACTGTCGTGCTCTTCATCGATGATGATGAGGCCTAAATTTTGAATCGGACAAAAAATGGCAGATCTAGCGCCGATGACGATTTGAATTTTTCCGTTTCGGAGATCCTCCCATGCAGAGGTTCTTTCGCCTAAACTTCTCTTGTGGTGCAAGATGGCGATTTTCTCGGAAAATCGAGAACGAAATCGCTCAATTGTTTGGGATGTCAAAGCAACTTCAGGGACAAGAAGGATCGCACTTTTTCCAAGATCCAGCGCTTTTTTAATCGCTTGGAGATAAATTTCTGTTTTCCCGCTTCCTGTGATTCCATAGATGAGATGGGAAGAAAACATATTTTTTTCAATGCTTGATTCGATCTGAGATAAAGTCCCTTTTTGCTCTTCGTTTAGTGTTTTGGGGAGTGTCGGAAAAAAGTCTTCGTCCAGCAAAAGATCGTCACTTGGGGTGATGAGTTCCGTTTTAAGCCATTTCTTTTTGATTAACGTTTGGATAGAACTTTGCGATCCGTTTTGTTCTACGATCCTAGAAAGGAACAGGCCTTTAGTAGAGCTTAACAGAATCTCCAAAACGGTTGCTTGCTCCGGATTTTTAAGGCGGAGCTTTTCGCATTCTTTGATGGTTTCTTCATGGGTTTTAGCAAGGGAGATAAACCGCTCTGTTTTTTGCTTTACCTGAGATCGGACATGGGGAGGGATGAAGCATTTGAGCACTTTTTGCATCGGCGTTGCGTAGTACCCAGCCATCCATTCAGCAAGTTTCCACTGATTTTCGGATAATTCGCCTTGTGGAGAAAGAATCTTGAGTATGGCTCGGACATCCGGAAATTTCGATTGGGTGTTGATAGATCCAATGGTCCCTTTGGCTACGCCCGTTCTTAATGGGACTTCGACGCGCGTCCCGATTTGCACCTGGGTGCGCAGTTCGTTTGGCACTGCATAATCGAGAGGCTTTTGCAGATTTTGATCGAGATAGACACTGACAAAAAGAGAATTATTCATAATTTAATTTTAACCAGTAACGGGTGTGTCGAAGTTCTCCGGTTTTTAAAAGCGCTCCAAATTCTATAAGCTCATTTAGATCGCGCGTGGCAGTTGCTCGAGAAGTCTTTGTGATCGTGATATATTTTTCTGCGCTCATCCCCCCCTTAAATCCGGAGGGTCCTGCCGCAAACATTTTGAGTAAAACTTTCTCCTGGCGGTCATTGATTTGTCCGGAAAGGCGAGTGAACATTTTTGACTTTGCGATCAAAAACGAAAGAAGTTCCATCGATTCTGCTTGCGCTTGGAGGACGATATCTGCAAAAAATTCTATCCAACTTGAGATATTTAATGTTCGATTGCATTTCTCAAGAGATGCGTAATATTCCTTTTTGCGCTTTTCCAATATCTTAGAAACGGCAATAAGAACGGGTCTTTTTATTCCTTGAGACAAGATTTTTTCAATCAATACACGGCCTATCCTTCCGTTTCCATCTTCAAATGGGTGGATGCTTTCAAAATAGACATGCGCAATCGCAGCTTTCCCTAAAATAGATTCAGATACATTTGTCGAATTAAACCAATGAATAAAGGTTGTCATTTCGTCATAGACCTTAGATGAGGGAGGGGCTTCAAAGTACACTTTAGGGGATCCATAACGGTTGGAAACAATCTGCATAGGCTCGATGTGGGTGCGGTATTTCCCAAGGTCTTCGATGTGGGTTGCCCCGGACAAAAGTTGACTATGCCATAGATAGAGCATTTCATGGGTTAAGGGCTCGTTAAAAGAGTCGTAAACGGAACATAGAATTTTTGCCATTTCAGATTCTTTATTATTCTCTAATCTAGATGATGTTTTTATACCGAAGTGTTGCTTAATAGAGGATTGAAGACTTTCTCTGTCTAGAATTTCTCCTTCAATTTTGGAGCTTTCTATTCCTTCTTGGGTAAGAATTTCAACAATAAATCGTTTGGTTTCCTTTAAGTCTATTGTTTTGAGATATGCGGAGAGGCTCCCGGTGCTTACGAGAAATTGCCTTTCTTGTTTAAGAATAGGGTGAAGATCGAATTCAAATTTTGGCCAATGAGGCAGTTCCCAGTTCCAGGGCATGAGCTATAGACCTTTGTTCTATAACTCATAATTATGCACTAAATTGAGTTATAGAACAAGCTTCTATAACTCATAAATCTATAAATCATTAATAATCAGCGAGTTGCAACGGCCCGTTCGATGGCTTTCCAAAGAGATCTTTTGAGGAGGGGGTCTTTTAAGTAGAGCGATAAATCGGGGAGAAGGAGGAGAGGGATGTTTCCGAGTGTCTTCGTTTGCTCTGAGGGGACCTCTTTATAATTGCGCATAAGATCGGCTAGCTGCCAGAGAGTATAATCACAGGCGATGATGAGTTTTAATTCGTTGCTTGAGAGAAAGGTTTCCCATTGTTTTTCTTTTTCAATGGCCTCGGCATTGATCAGTCGAGCAGGCCCAAAATAGACATCGATGGCTTTTACAATTTCGGCGAGAAGCGCTTTTTGTTTGGGCGGCTCTCCAAAATGGAGGATAGAAATGGGGGCGATTTGGTTTTTTGTCTTCCATCTGCCAGCAATTTTTTTTGCAGAGGTGTCGTTTGGGATTTCATCGATGATCGCAGTTGCCGGGAAGGTTCTTTGGAAAAGAGTTTTTAGGGATGCAAAATTTAGCGGGAGGGTGGGCAGTTGTGTATCGGATCTCCATTTTTCAGCAGGTTTTGAAGCGGAAGGAGGGGGAGGTGCTGGGGGCGTTTCTTCCGGGTCTTCGGGGGGCGACTCTATTTTTTGAGGGGGTGCTGTTTCTTTTGGGACAAACTTTTCTACAGGTCTTTGCGCTGGGGCGATTTTCGCAAGCGCTTCCCGAGGTATGGTTGGTATAGATTTTTGCTTTGCCAGCATCCGAAAGTATTGGGCGTCATCAAATGATGCGAGTAGGCAGGATTCTTCTTGTAAAAGCGTTAATGTATCTTGGATCAGACTTATTCGTGGGTCGTAAGACATGGGCTCTCCCACTCGATTGCATCGATCAAAGACTCTTTCTCTGCGAGAAAAGAGGTAAACCCTCGTCTCGTTAGGCCTTCAGAGATAATGGCTCTTAAGTGGGCGTGACCTTTTGGGAAAAACTCCTGTAAAAGTCTCTCAATTGTTTGAGATCCCAAATAGGAATTAAAGAGTTGTCTATGTTCGATGAGTTTTAAGAGAACGTTTTCATCTGTTTTCGCATCATTGAGAAAGGGGAATAAGGCGAAAAAAAAGGAACTGATTTTTTGTTCAAAATCAGAAAAAAAGGAAGGGATGCAAGAGAGAGCTTCTCTATTTTTCAAAAAGAGAGTCGATCTACATTGCAAAACAGAAGAGCGCATATCATCTAACTTTTGTTGCAGGGAGCCATCCCTGATTTTAGATGCTTGTACCAAGATATCGGAATAAAAGCAAAGTTTGTCCGGGCATATCCCGATTTTTGGATAGGCAGAGTCGAGAGAAAAAAATGTGCAAAGATCGTCTGTGTATTCTTGGGATTGCGTAGCTTTTAAGCGTTGGATTTGTTCGAAACGGTCTGCGATTTCTTGTAGAATGAAGACAAGACTTAAGGATCTGATGGCAGGTGGGGTAAGATGGGGAGGAAAGGTTAGCCAAGGATCATTGTTTAGCATAGATGCCCACAAAAAATAAGACAATCAAGCTAACAGATCCATCCTTTTGTAACCACCTTTAAGTTTGCCTAGGGAGTGTTCCATAAAGATTATACCGAAGATACCTCAAGAATCGGCTTTTAGGCGAGATTGAAAGCTGCCGATAAATCGATTAAAAAAAGGGGGGTTGTATTAACTCAATACTAGGGAGGGTTCCGTAAAGATTCTTCTGTCGATTTTCGGGTTCTTTTGAGCCGATTTTTGATTTAAATTTGGGGGGTTATATACCTATGTCGATATTACCCCCCAAATTTAAATCAAAAATCGGCCAAAATAATCCCGAAAATCGACGAAGCAATCTTTACGGAACACTCCCTAGCCCCCCTTTTTTTTAATGGATTTTCGGCGCTTTGAACTCGCCTAAAAGCCGATTCTTGAGGTATCTTCGGTATATTTCGTCGATTTTTTTGTGAAAAGAGGAAGGCTTGTGGCAATGAGTCCATTGACTTCTGTTTCCATATCGCGATTGAATTGTTCGTAGGGTTGTCTATGAGGCCAATTTGCGAAAAAATCTTTGGCCAATTGAGTTGTCTTGAAAGAAAAGTTAGCGCCTGTGCCTTGATAAAAACTTGCCGCAGCTGCGGCATCTCCCAATAAGATTACATCTCGCGCTGGATCCGAAAAAGCAACGGAACGCTGAAGAGGGATAAAAATATTTTCGATCTCAAAAAGACCTCCATCCTCTATTTTCATCGCCTCTTCTTGCCATCCCATTTCAGAGGCCAATCGGATCATTTCATTCCGACTGAAGTTTTGGGTAGGTGTATCTGGCTGATTTTGCATGAATAAGATTGTTGCTGAAGGGACACAAACCCTTTTGGCAATGACATGGACGTGTGATTGGATTTCCGCAGTGATTTTCCCTTCAGGATTTTCAGCAGGGACCATCGCAATTCCTCCTCGAGCCTCGCCTAACGAAGAACTCCCAATTCCGAGCTTTTCTCGAACCTTACTATGAGATCCATCGGCACCTACAAGCACATCGTAATGGAGCTGCGCGTTGCCCGATTCTGTGTGAATGATCACTGTGTGAGAGTTTTCTAAGAAATCCATGAATTCACCTTGGATTCTTTGCACGCCTAATTCGTCTGCTCGAGCAGATAGACTTTCCTCTAAATCTTTAATGAGGACAAATCCTCTCCTTTCGCCTTTGAATTCCAGTCTTTCCATCAGAGGAATATCTGCATTCCAATAAGCCAATATCTCTAAAGTCTTCGGGTATAAAAATAAAGTGTTTTGCCGAGTATATGTACTTCGTTTTTCTACTAAAATCACATCAGAGCCAGCTTCTTTGGCCTCAATTGCAGCTCCAAGACCTGTAGGGCCTCCTCCGATCACAATCACAGAGATAGGAGACGACACTAAATTTGCAATGCTACTGAAGAAATATAAACTCGCTATCATCGATAATCTGATCACAAGAAACCTTTTTGTGAAATTTCCAAGACAGTATACTTGGAATTGGATGAAAAACAAAACCTAATTCTTGAATTACGAACGGTATAATAAATTGAGAGCGCAATGGTAGGCTGGATTACAGGAACCTGTAAAGCAAATGGGATTGATATCCATTATCTCCGAACCGGTGGCAAAAAGCCCCCTGTCGTTTTGCTCCATGGGCTAATGACGAATGGAGCCTGTTGGATTCCTTTAGCACGGACGCTAGAGGAAGATTACGATGTGATTATGCCGGATTCTCGAGGCCATGGGGGTTCTAGCGTCCCGGACCATGATTACGACTATAACAACCTCGCGGCAGATGTGCTCGGCTTCATTGACGCGCTCAGCCTGAGCGCCCCCGCTTTGCTTGGCCATTCTATGGGAGGCATGACAGCCTCTGTGGTCGCAAGAGAAAGCCCCAAGCGACTGAGGGGGCTTGTTTTGGTTGATCCAACTTTCCTCTCGCCGCAACGTCAACGCGAAGTTTACGAGAGCGATGTTACAGCTCAGCATCGCCGTGTTCTCAGTAGACCAAGGGAAGAGCTTTTAGCCGAGATGCAGGCTCGACCCGGGCGCCGATCCTCCGAGATAATCGAACTGCTGACCCGGGCAAGATTTCAAACGAGCATCCGCGCCCTTGAAGTTCTGACACCGCCAAACCCTAACTACAGGGAACTGGTCAAGCTTTTAGATCTTCCAAGCTTGCTCGTGATCGGTGATGTCGGTTCAATCGTCTCCCCTGAGATGGCTGAGGAACTTGTTTTGCTCAATGAATGCTTAAAGATTGTACAGATCAAGGAAGCAGGTCACGGGATTCCTTATGATCAGCCTGAGCGTTTTTCAGCCGTTGTTCAAACTTTTTTACGCTCACTGAACGTTTGACCTTTCCTCCACTAAACAGGGGTATTCTTGAGGTGTTTTCGCTATATCACCAAAATGAAAATCCTTGATTTGGTGATGCGGTTTTGATGAGACGAGTTCATCACCAAATATGCTGCATACGTTTATAACCTGAGCTCTTTTTGGATTTCTTATAAACGAAACATAGGGTAAAATCCTCCAAAACGAATTTCGTATCATGAGAGCAACTTCTATTCACTGGCTATGTGTGAGGTAAAAAATATGCAACGTTATTTAGCTCTTTTCTTATGCTCTTTCTTGATCTTTGGTGAGATTTTTGCTGATCAATGGAACGGTACTGATTATGCGCAAAACTCATCCGTTCAATTATCACATGCTGAACGCTTGTTGGCGAATCTTCCTTTAAAGGGAAATGAAAAAATTCTCGATGTGGGCTGTGGAGATGGAAAAATTACAGCTCTTTTGGCAAAAAGAGCGCCCCAAGGGATTGTAATAGGCATTGATCCTTCTGTCTCTATGCTGAGTAAAGCCGAGAATATACGAGAACAAAGGAGCGATCTTTCCAATCTTACATTTTTTGAAGCGTCGGCAGAAAGCTTCTCCTTATCTGAAAGCTTTGACCATATTGTCGCAATTCACGTTATGCATTGGGTTCAAGAGCAGGAAGAAGCGTTAAAAAATATTTATGCCCATCTTAAACCGGCAGGGCAAGTTCATTTTATCCTTGCTCCATCAAAAGAAGGGTTGCCATTTCACAAAGCATTACAAAGAACAATCAAAGCCTGGGAAAAAGATTTCATTGACTTCATCAATCCTCAACAAGTCTTTGATATGGAAACATACCGTAAGTTAATGGTAAAAACCGGTTTCCATGTTGAAGCTATTCATTATCTTTACCATGAGTCCATCCACGAAAACAAAGAGAAATTAAAAGCTTGGATAAAGCAGTGGTTACCGCATGGGAAACACTTACCTCTCACCCAACAAGCGCTTTTTCTGGATGATCTTATCAACAATTACTTGGTCGAGTTAGGCGTCTCTCCGAACACGATAGATCCTGTTAAATGGGGAGAATATGTGCTGATCGTTGAGGGTAGTAAAATTGAATGATCTTAAGGGATTTTTAATTAAATAGCCCTGGGTTTGAGGGGCATTGCTGTCGCATCGATTGATCCTTTGTAACCGTGGAGGGGATAGCCACCAAGGATCTTTTCGATAAAGTCTATCCCTTCCAGTTTATCGTGAAAAATATAAGTTCCCCAACCGGGATAATGGAGACTTGCCTGCTTTCCTTCGACGATCCAGGCGATGGCGTGATCTGCTTGGTTCGGGATTTTCTCTGCGTAATGCACTAGACAGATATAAGTACCATCTTCCCAACTCTTTACCTCATTTGAACTCAGTTCAAGTCGATCCAGTCCGATTTTATTTAGCGCCAAAGTCAGCGATACGTCGGGGTCGGGGGTTTTGTGGAAAAGAAGTGCTGTCAATTGGAATAGTTCTGCGCGTGTTGTGGCCCCCATTGCAAACGGCTCGCTTGCTGTGCCGACTGCTTCCATAAAGCTCTGCCCAGCTTCTCTGGCTGCCCAATACCGGACGATCAAATCTGCGCTGATTCCATAGCAGCAGCCTATAAAAGATTTGGGGGGAACGGCTACAAAGCCTTCTGTTTGAATCGGGAGAGATTCGGTCCAGTCTCGGAGAGTTTGTAATCCGTATCTCTCTTGCAACTGTTCTAGAGGGGTCTTGGCTTTGCTAAATGTATCGAGCGGCTTCATGTGATTATAGGAGTGATATTGTACTTGTTGATCTATGACAAAGTTCGTGTATGCCCGATTGGAACTCAAGTTCCAATGATATGAATACAGTTCTTCAAAATGGCTGAAAAGGGCTTCATGATTTTTGATGGATTTACCGAGGTTGAGGTATAACATGCTGATCAGCCGATGGGTGGCAAAATAGGCAGGAGTGAATTTGTGCTCATCAGGAATCAGTTTTTGCAGATAGTGTACAAAATCTCTGACCACTAGATTTAAAGTTTCGGGTGCGTCCTCCTTATGTTGGTTGATCTCTTCAATCAATAAGTCGAATTTTAAATCTTTAATTAGCTTTGTGGTCAATGTATGTAACTTGTCATCTATGGCCAACCGATAAAGGTTTAGAGGGCTGGACTTTGCACCACGAGCTTCGTAGAGCGTCCGATCGGACGGGGGCATTATCGAGGAGAGGACCTCTTGAATGTCTTGTTTATACCTGTCGAACACAGGGGACAACCTATTTTCGTAATTAGGCCGAGGCTCTGTTGGGCAACGCCACACCCGGTTTACGAGAGCGCCTACTTGGGTCATGAGCGATCTGATCTGTTCCTGCACATCCGCTGTCTGGAGGGCGGTGTATAACACTAGCTCTGTTGATTGATTAAATAAATCAGTTTGTGTCGACTGGTTAAATAAACTGTTTTGTGATGAATTGTAAGGCGTTGATTGGTTAAATAAATTGGTTGGTGTTAATGCCATCGTGATGAATTGTAGTTAGGTGTTGTTTTTATTCAGCTTGGGTTTGAGCGGCATTGCTGAGCCATCGATTGATCCTTCGTAATCGTACAGGGGATATCCATCTTGGATTTTTCCGATAAAGTCTATGCTCTCCTGTTTATTGTGGAAAATAAAAGTCCCTAAATTGGGATCATGGACGCTTACCTCTTCCCCTTCGATGATCCAAGTAATAGCGTGATCAACCTCGCCGGGAATCTTCTTTGCGTAATGCAATAGAATGAGATAAGCGCCATCTTCCCAATCCTTCATGTTGCCTGAACTCAGTTTGAGCCGATCCAGTCCGATTTTATTTAGCGATAAAGTCAGCGATAAGTCTGGATCGGGGGTTTTCTGGAAAAGAAGTGATATCAATTGGAGTAGTTCTGCGCGTGTTGTGGCCCCCATTGCAAACGGCTCGCTTGCTGTGCCGATTGCCTCTGCAAAGCTTTGTCCTGCATCTCTGGCAGCCCAATACCGGACGATCAAATCTGCGCTGATTCCAAAGCAGCAGCCTAGAGAAAGTGTGGGGAAAACGGCTACGAAGTCTTCTGTTTGAATGGAGAGAGATTCAGTCCAATCTTGGAGAGTTTTTAATCCGTATCTTTCCTGTAACCGTTCTAGAGGGGTTTCTTCTCTGCTAAAAGTATCGAGTGGCTTATAGTGGTTAGTGGAGAGATATTGTGTTTGTCGATCAATGAGAAGGTTTTTGTATGCGTGATTGGTACTCAATTTCCAATGATACAAATAAAGTTCTTCAAAATGGCTAAAAATGGCTTCATGACCTTTGATGGGTCCGGCGAGGTTGAGGTATAGCATGCTGATCAGCCGATGGGTGGCAAAATAGGCAGGAGTGAATCTGTGCTCATCAGGAATCAGTTTTTGTAGATAGCGTACAAAATCTCTGACCACCAGATTCAAAGTTTCGGGGGCATTGTCCTTGTGTTGGTTGATCTCTTCAATCAATAAGTCGAATTTTAAATCTTTAATCAGCTTTGTGGTCAATTTATATAGCTTGTCATCTATGGGCAACCGATAGAAGCTCAAAGGGCTGGACTCTCCAGCAGGAGCTTTGTAGAGCGTTAGATCGGACGGGGGCGTTATCGAGGAGATGACCTCTTGAATGTCTTGTTTATACCTGTCGAACACAGGGGACAACCTATTTTCGTAATTAGGCCGAGGCTCTGTTGGGCAACGCCACACCCGGTTTACGAGAGCGCCTACTTGGGTCATGAGCGATCTGATCTGTTCCTGCACATCCGCTGTCTGGAGGGCGGTGTATAACACTAGCTCTGTTGATTGATTAAATAAATCAGTTTGTGTCGACTGGTTAAATAAACTGTTTTGTGATGAATTATAAGGACTCGATTGGTTGAATAGATTGGTTGGTGTTAATGCCATGTCGAGTAATTGTAGTTAGGTGTTGTTTTTCCTTCAAGTTATTCTTCTTTGTGGAAAAGATTTGTGAAATAATAGTTTATATTATAAATAATAATTGCAATAGATTTTATTCTGATAAGATATTAATATCTAGGTCTTTCATTTATACCGTTCGTAATTGAAGAATCGGCGTTTGGACGGGTTCAAAGCGCCGAAAATCAATTAAAAAAAAGGGAGTTGTATTCATTCAATACTACCCCCTTTTTTTTAATTAATTTATCGGCAGCTTTCAATCCCGTCCAAACGCCGATTCTTCAATCACGAGCGGTATAAAGGTGAAGTAATGACAAGTATTGACGATTCTTTGACGATTGCAAGCAGTATCTATGATTATAGATCAGTTGAGGAGCAGAATAACAATTTAATTGATTTATTCCAGAGAAAAACTTGTCACCATTTTTATAAAATAAAAAATTCCAGTAATTATACGACTTCCGAAGAAAATGGCGTTTTTCATCGTGTTGCCTCTTATTTTCCAGTGAGTGAAGACTCTATTAGCACTGACAGTTCAGACCACTATAGTGACTTAAAAACACAGCAAATCATTGAACCGGCAAAGAGTTTAAAAGATTTAGAGGCCCCTTTTTTAAATTGTGGAGACGAGAAGTTTTTATTATTGGAAAAATCTGCAGATGCAGATTTAGAAAAAGGCTTTCAGTCCGATTATGTAGATGGATGGAACAACGAGTATAGAATATTCAATTTTTTCCGAGAAATCACTTACAAATACGAAGAAGCAGCTTCGTTAGCACTTTCAAGGTCTAAATTTACAGATACTATACGCATTCTGGAAAAATTGGCCATTGTTTATGCTGAAAAACCGGACATGTCTTTTGTCGCTATTGATCGCTTGTTCAGTGCATGGCAATTGTGTACAGTAACAGGTGATCTGAAAAGATCTGAAGCCATTCTACAAAAACTCCATTTATTGACCGACCAAGAGGTCTCTATTTGTCGCGCAGAAACAGGGTGTTGTTCTGTAGATAATCTCATTACGGCACTGTTATACAAAGCGGAAATACTAGAAATAACAAATCCTACGCAGCCCTTAGAGCACCTCTATCGAGAGGCCGGACAATTATGCATGCAGCTTCATGAAGAAGGCGTATGCTTGGGTCATCTAAATCCTACTCTCATTGCCGGACTATGTTTTGAAAAAAGTGTAGAGACCCAAGAACAGGCACGAATCGCTTATGAAAAAACCATACAATTAGTAAATGAATTTGATATGGCAGCCCCTGCATTGTATAAGCTAATTTATGGAGCCCCCTTCTATTTACATATCTCTTTGGCCGGCATAAAGAGTGAGAGAAAAGATGTTTTTGCTGCTGTCATACACAAACAAGTTAAGCTATACATTTCTTGTCTAGAAGAAGTAGCATGTGCTGGCTCAGATGATACAGATTCCTCTGTTGATTCAGCTTGTGACGATTTTGTTGAGCTATCAGAGTATATAAAAGCGCTCGTTAGTGTGGGCTCTACTCTTTTAGGACCTGAATCTCCTGAGATGATTGAAATAAAGAAAACCTTAAAAAACTATGCGTCTCTTGCTCATTTTGACACGGAAATACCAAGTTCCACAAGACAACATTATGAAGCTACACACCTTGCACTTTTTACAGCCACTAAACAAACCCCTGTCTACGAAATAATCAGACAATTAGAAGATAGAACAAAGTTTTTGGGACCTTAGGGGTCGTC
>CAZQNB010000040.1:0-13883 GCA_964594545.1 uncultured bacterium
AAATCGATTAAAAAAAGGGGGGATAGTATTGAGTTAATACAACCCCCCTTTTTTTAATCGATTTATTGACAGCTTTCAATCCCTCCTATCGCCCAAATTTTGAATGACGTTCGGTATATTGCAAGGAACGATCGAAAGAAATAACCAACCTCCCTCAGCATCCAGGGGTTCTGAATGGAGGGCCCCCTGACGCTGATTGAGGAAAACAACCCCCAAATTGCTACTGGGAATAAACACTATGATCCTATCTGATTTTTCTTCCGATGACGCCCAAACAATAGCTGATGGGGCGCTCTATTACCAAACATAACAAACGCTAAATTGACCTTTAGCAAACGTCGGACTACTGCGGCCGTAAACAGAAAACTGAACGCCCACTAAAACGCCTAAATTCTCATTCCAGTTATATTCAATGGCAGGAGCTAAACTTAAATTGTCATTGTACGGACTGCCAACGACAGCCGGAAGACCGCTTGCTAAAACACCCGGATTTCCAAAAAATCTCGTTTTATTCTGCGCTGTATAAACGACATCCATCGCTAAAACCCAACGCTCTGTAAAGCTCCATTCAATGCCAAGATCTGTTGTGAATGTACCCCCCGGATGAACAGTCCCATTCGTATGAAACCCTCCTCCATAGGTATTAAATCCTTTGACATGAACAGCTGTTTGTATGGTGTAACCCAAAAACCAACGAAGATTCAACGGATGCTCATAAAGCCACCAGATCAATTTGCTAATTGCAAAACCAAACTGGCTCTGATAGGAACCTCCCCCGGTCGAATTAAGCCCGAGACCATTAGAACTTAAGTTCCTGTATTTTCCCGTTGGAAAGATTTCCGTTACAGTGAACTTCATTCCCGGAACATAAAGGGTTTGTGGCGTAATACAAAAACCGACAGTTGCAGACAAATCATTAAACCCCCCTCCGTTTTTATGTTTCGTCCAATTGGAAACACCCCCCGGCGTAATGGCAAAATCAACAGAATTTGTAACGCCCGTTAAAAGAATGGAAATAACTTGTAACGAATACTCATTAGAGGCAAGAGAAATGGAATCGCGATCTTTATTGTATGCCCCATAATTTCCATTTATAAAAAGATACGGCTGAAGGTTCGCATACCCGGGAGGCATCATGGTTGCTGGCGGCGTGACAAGAGGCCCTGTATACCACGGATTGAACATCTTCTTTGCATGATCATACTTCGCTTGCGCCTGATCAAGCTCTGCCTGAATTTGCTGCGGAGTCACATTTTTTGGATCCGCTGACAGCGTCAAAAAAGAAGAGAGCAAAAGCAGAAAAAAACCATTTCGCATAATAAATTATATATAAATAATTTTACGCAAAAAAATCAAGAGAAAGAGCCCCCCCCTCTACGATCCTGTAGGGAGAAGCTCCAGTTTGGAGACTCCGGAGGAAGCGGGCTTGGCCTCCGCCTCGATCTGAATCATATCTTTAACAATGTGAACAGCTTCCTTCATCTGGATATCGTCCATACCGCTTTGAATCTGTTCATCCACCGTATTGACCGGAATCCCGCTAAGACGAGCGCGAATGGCCTCTTGTCTTTTCTTGAAATTTTGGAAGGCTGGATCGCTGGCCAATCTTTCCGCGCTATTTTTCTTCAAGAGGGGCAATTGTTTTTTCCAAAAAGAAACTGTTCTTTGAAGAAAGGGAAGGTAACGAGCCTGAAAAATCCGTTTTGTTTTATCGTCTAGATCGTTTAACGAATCTGTATAGGCAGAATCAACCCGATCTTGGGGCAACGGATATTCTAAATATCTCTCCCCAATATTATAAGGAGCATATTGCGTCGGAACAACAATATCCGCGATCACTCCATCGATCTGGGTACTCTTTCCCGATACAGTATAGTATCTGCCTACCGTTACTTTGAAAAATATGTCCGCTGCCGGATCCGTCACTGTCTGATATTGAATAGACCCCTTCCCAAATGTCGTCTCATCGCCAACGACTAATGCAACACCATAATCTTGAAGCGCTTGAGCCACAATCTCTGCAGCTGACGCAGACATTTTAGAGGTCAGGATGACAAGCGGCCCATTATAGTAGCTTCGGCCCGCCACGTTTCTTAAATAATGGACCTCACCCTTCCCGTATTTAGAAATCACGATGACGCCATTTGATACAAAAAGGCCGGCGACTCGAACGGCTTGGCTTAAAAATCCCCCGGAATTCTCCCGAAGATCTAAGACAAGACCCACAAGATTCCCCTGATTTCTAAAGGAACGGATGGCTTCCTTTAAATCCCTCTCGCTGCTCGCCCCGTCCCCGTTTTCATAAAAAGAATGAAGAGCGATCTTCCCGATGATCCCTCGATCCGTTTGCTCGATACTGGTCTGAATTCTTTCGTCATTCATCACAATCGGCTGCTTTTTCAAAGGAACGCGATAAAAAATTTCTTTAGAAGAGGTCGTCTCCGTCCGCTTAAAACCTAAAAGGACTTCTTCCTTCCCTTTTTTCTTCAAGATCTCCATTACCTCTTCAAAGGAGATGCTTTGCACAGGGACTCTATCGATCTCAACTAAATAATCGTTGATCTGAATTTTGCCGGAGCGCTCAGCCGGACTTCCTTGGATGAGGTCCGCAATCATAATCCCATCGACACCCTCAGACAAGATCACCCCAACGCCATCGAACTGTTTTTCTAACCCAAGACGCATCTCAAAAGCCTCTTCAGGGCTAAAAAAGGAAGTATGGGTATCCAAACTCTTGGCAAAGGCTTTTAAAATTCTAACCGACAGGAGATGCTCTATTCTGTCAGACGGCAAAGCTTGCCCTTCTTGCGTCAGAAATAAATAGTTGTACTCAGATCTTCGCACTTTCTTTTCGAAGAGCAAAAAGACCTTTTCTTTCCTCTCCGGAGTGTCTAAGGATGAGCGCATCTTGTGAAATGTGAAAAAGCGAACCATCCGCCCTTTTTGTCTTTCAGAAATTTCCTCAACGCTACGGGCAAAATGGGAGGTAAAACCGGAAATAGAAGACTCCATATTCCCGCCGTCTTGAATCATGCGCTGAATTAAGTTTTTACGAAGCGTTTCAGCTCGAATAATGGACTTTTGCATCAGCTGATTTAAAGCAATAAAATCAGAATAATCCTGTTTTTTTAACCGACCCAAGATTTCTTGCGCTTTTGCGTCGCTCATATGGAGATAGGGGGTCACTTCGCTCTCGAGCAAATAGGAGCGATCAGAATCAAAATTTTCTATATAAATTTTCATCGCCCTACGGACAAGAAGAGGCGAGAGCTCCTTATTGGTGATGTGAAGGGCAAAAAAACGATCCATCACGCGATGAATGTCTTGCAAATGCAAAGAATTTTGAACGGATAGGAGAGGATCACACCAAAATGCGAAAAAGAGAAGAAAAATAAACAGTTTGCTCTTCATTTTAAGCCTCTCTTTATAGGAGTCAATATTAAAAAAAAGAGAGGGAGAGATTTATAGGGACCGAAAATTTCTTCCAAACTTAGCGTCGTAAGCTTCGCCCTTAACCTCTGTCCTCTCGTCCTGATTGTATAATTAAATAATTAATTACATCAACTTATTAATTAATATTAGTTATAAAACAAACAAAAACAACAAACTATGACTAAAATAAATGACCAGCATTAATTATTAATTGAACAGAAAAACAAATAACCCCTGATGCTAAACGATTTACGAACACTGACAGCAGAGAAAACCAGGACAAAAAACCTTTCTTCACCACTTTTCTTGCTTTAATTTCTTAAGCCCTGTATATTGGCTCACTAACTTACTATTGTATTTCGAAGGAGACGGCATTCATGCCCACATATAATCAGCTCGTTAAAACCGGCCGAACAGACAAGGTAAAAAGACGTAAGTCCCCTGCTCTGCAGCAATGTCCGCAACGCAGAGGCGTATGTCTTCAAGTGAAAACAAAGACGCCCAAAAAGCCTAACTCTGCCTTGCGCAAAGTGGCTTGGGTTCGCCTTTCCAATGGCCAAGAAATTATTGCTTACATTCCGGGAGAAGGTCATAACCTCCAGGAACACAGCATCGTACTCGTCCGAGGCGGCAGAGTAAAAGACCTTCCAGGGGTTCGATATCATATCGTCCGCGGAGCTCTTGACTGCGCAGCTGTCAAAGACAGAAAGAAATCTCGCTCAAAATACGGAGCGAAGAAGCCGAAGTAATACCAGGAGCTTGCGAAATCAAGTTCCTTGTCCAAGGATTCGATTGTATAAACAACCCAATCCCTGGACAGGTCTAATGAAGGCCGGGTGAAGAAACTAAATATTTAGGTTACCAAATGTCCAGAAGAAAACGAGTATTTAAGAAGCGCGTTGACATAGATCCAATCTACGGAAGCACGGTTCTATCAAAATTTATCAATAAGCTCATGATGCACGGGAAGAAAGCCGTAGCACGTCGCATCATATATAGCGCACTAGAAAAGTTTGCCGAACGAGTCAAGACAGACAATCCTTTAGCTGCGTTTGAGCAAGCTATTGAAAATTCACGCCCATCCCTAGAAGTAAAAACACGTCGTATCGGGGGCGCGAACTACCAGGTTCCTGTTGAAATCCCGTCAGATCGTCGAACAGCGATGGCCATGCAGTGGATCATTGCGAACTCCCGTTCAAAACCGGGACGAAGCATGGAAGAGGCTCTCGCGAGCGAACTTTCCGACTGCTATAACCACCAAGGCGCAACGATCAAGAAGAAAGACGACACGCACCGCATGGCTGAAGCCAACAAGGCCTTCGCCCACTACAAATGGTAACCTAGGCAAAATACAAGCATGAGCAACAAACGACCAGAAACAGACCTGCTAGAGAACGTACGTAACGTTGGGATCATGGCCCACATCGATGCGGGAAAAACAACAACCACAGAGCGTATTCTTTACTATTCAGGCCGTCTTCACCGCATCGGCGAGGTGCATGAAGGGGCTGCGACCATGGACTTCATGGAGCAAGAAAGAGAGCGCGGGATCACAATCACTTCAGCTGCGACAACCGTATACTGGAAAGACTGCAAGATCAACATCATCGATACTCCCGGCCACGTAGACTTCACAATCGAAGTGGAACGATCATTGCGGGTTCTCGATGGCGCTGTAGCTGTATTTTGTGCTGTGGCCGGCGTTCAACCTCAGTCTGAAACTGTTTGGCGTCAAGCAGATAGATACAGAGTTCCGCGCGTTGCTTTTGTTAATAAAATGGACAGAACAGGTGCTGACTTCTTCAACGCTGTCAAGACGATGCGAGAAAAACTCCACGCTAACGCAATTCCCGTCCACTGCCCTATCGGCGCAGAATCTGGTTTCAAAGGGATGGTCGACCTCATTACGATGAAAGCCTATCTCTTCAACGACGAGACAATGGGCGCTAAATACGACGTTGAGGAAATACCAGCTGATCTATTGGATCAGTGCAAAAAAATGCGTATGGAGCTTCTCGAGGAACTCGCGACAATTGATGATTCAAACGAATCCTTCATGATGAAGGTTCTTGAAAATCCAGACTCCATTGAAGAAGATGAGATCCATAAGATCCTTCGAAAAGCTGTTGTTGAGATGAAAATCAATCCAGTTCTTTGCGGAACAGCCTTTAAAAACAAAGGGGTTCAACAAATTCTCGATGCGATCGTCCGTTGGATGCCCTCACCTCTCGATCGAGGAATGATTAAAGGACACAACGTCCATAATGATGACCTGATTGAAATCACCCCTTCGGATTCAAGTACATTTTCGGCTCTTGCATTCAAAATCATGACAGACCCTTACGTCGGAAAACTCACGTTCATCCGGATTTATAGCGGTTCTCTCTCAAAAGGGACAGCGATTCTCAATTCCACAAAGGATAAGAGAGAAAGAGTTTCCCGCCTTCTTGAAATGCATGCGAACCAAAGAAAAGACCGCGACCAGTTTTTCACTGGAGATATCGCAGCTTGCATTGGATTCAAATATACAAGTACAGGCGACACTCTCTGTATGGAAGATAGCCCTCTCTTACTTGAGAAGATGAACTTCCCGGATCCTGTGATTTCGATGGCGATCGAGCCAAAATCTAAGGCTGATCGAGAAAAGCTTTCGATGGCCCTCTCTGCGATGTCTGAAGAAGATCCTACGTTCCGCGTTCAAACAAACGAGGACACAGGCCAGACGATCATTATGGGAATGGGAGAGCTCCACCTGGAGATCATCCGCGACCGTATGTTCCGAGAATTTGCTGTAGATGCAAACGTTGGCAAGCCTGAAGTTTCTTACAAAGAAACAATTACGACAAAAGGTGCGAGTGAGACGAAGTACGTCAAACAATCGGGCGGTCGTGGCCAATACGCTCACGTATGTCTTGAGATCGAGCCAAACGAAGCAGGCAAAGGGAATCTCGTCGAGAGCAAAATCGTTGGCGGCGTCATTCCAAAAGAATATATCCCTGCGTGTCTTAAAGGGATTGAAGACGGCATTACAACAGGCGTTCTCGCCGGCTATCCATTAATCGACATGAAAGTAGCGATCACCTATGGATCGTATCATGAAGTCGACTCCAACGAGATGGCATTTAGAATTTGCGCATCGATGGCGCTCAAAGACGCGGCACGTAAAGCAAAAGCAGTGATCCTCGAACCAATCATGAAAGTGGTTGTCACAACGCCGGAAGCACACGTCGGCGATGTGATCGGAGATATTAACCGAAGACGTGGGAAGATCTTAGGACAAGAGTCTTTTAAAGGAACAATTGAAGTAACAGCTGAAGTTCCTTTAAGTGAAATGTTCGGATATTCAACGACACTTCGTTCGATGACATCTGGCAGAGCTACCTATACAATGGAGCCAAGCCATTTTGAAAAAGTACCAACAAAAATCCAAGAAGAAATCATTAAAAAGTAGACCCAATATATGGCAACACCAAAATCAACATCTTCACGAAAAAGAATCCGTATCAGACTTAAAGCGTTTGATCAGCGGATGCTTGACCGCTCAGTTCTCGACATTGTCGAAACTGCAAAGCGCACTGGCGCCCGTGTCGTTGGGCCTATTCCCCTCCCAACGAGACGCCAAATCTACACTGTTCTCAGATCACCCAACGTGGACAAAAAATCGAGAGAGCAGTTTGAGATGAGAACACATATCCGTGTTCTTGATCTTTTGGATCCAACGCTAGACACCATCGACAAATTGAAAGTTCTTCCTGTCGCAGCTGGCGTAGACATCAAGATCAAAGCGTAATGATTACCCCTTTTCTCACATGAGAAAAGGGGAATTTTTTCTACTCAGCCCATGTCAAATTCTTTGACCCCTCTCTCCTCCGCCGCAAAGTCTATCCTTATAGGAAGCATTTATACCAATCGCAGCAAATAAATTCATATTTAAGCGCGTCAAAGCGTCGAAAATCGAAGATCGTAAGTGGCATAGTATGAAGTCATACAATGCCACTTACGATCTTCGATTTATCGACAGCTTTCACGCGGCTTAAATATGAATTTATTTGCTGCGATTGGTATTACGAACACTATAAAAATAGGCGCTATAAAATTCTCGCTATTGCTCGACATAGCGAAACACTTGAAGAGCTAGTCGTCTATCAGGCTCTATATGGCGAAGGTGAAGTTTGGACGCGTCCTGTGACTATGTTCCTGGAAACAGTCTTGATAGAAGGGAATGTTCTCCCTAGATTTAAACATCATTATTAATATTGCGGTGATAAGCCCCTTTAATCCGCTTAGACTGCATTTCTCTTGCAAGCCTCAAGATTCTTATCCCCTTTTCCACATGGTCTTGCGTATAGGCATCAAAAACAGCCCTGGCCCCTTCTTTTGTTTTCACCCCATCTTCATTTAACGGAAGATCGGAAATCAAAAGAAGCGCCCCAAGGGTAAATTTTCTCTTATAACTCGCCGCAAAAAGGGTGGCGCACTCCATCTCAATGCCTTGCGCCTTTGTTGCTTTAAGGCGATTTTTAAAATCCTCATTGAATTCCCAAAATCGGGTGTTTGTCGTAAACGTGATCCCAATATGGTAATTTGCTTTTTCCCGATCGAGAATTTCCGTCACAGCTCGTTGCATTAAAAAATTAGAAAGAGCAGGGACTTCAATAGGGAAATAAGAATCTGACGTCCCCTCTCCTCGAATCGATGCCACAGGAACTAAGTACTCGCCTACTTGATAGCGTCTACGAAGTCCTCCGCACATCCCCAAAAGGATGCTCGCCCGTATGGGTAAAAAAGAACAAATATCCACAACTAATGCAGCAGCAGGCGACCCAATCTTGAAATCTAAAATACTCACTTCTTCTTTAGGACAGTGGGCTACTTTAAACATCGAGCCTTCTAATATGGGAACATTTCTTGATTTGGCAAAGTATTCCACATATCGAGGGAAGTTTGTCAAAATAAGATTTGAATGAAAATCTTCAGCAGAACATCCCGAATAGCGCTCTAAGGTTTGTCTCGCAATTTCTGCCTCTCTAGGATTGTGTTCCATTTTTTACCCCATTTATGAACCACTATACACCAAATTCTTCTCTTCTTCAAGGTTGCTTTTAAAGACCTTTCTTTTCATAATTGGAGACTTAAAAAGGAATCCTATGGCATCTGTAACGACAAATGATCTCCGCGTCGGCATGAAAGTCGAAGTGGACAGAGAACCCTATCTCATCGTCAGCAATGAATTTGTAAAACCGGGAAAAGGGCAAGCCTTTAACCGGATCAGAATGAAAAACATGGTCAACGGGAAGGTCGTTGAAAAAACCTATAAGTCAGGTGAAAAACTCGATCTCGCCGATATTGAAGAGCATCAAATGCGTTTTGTCTACAAAGAATCTGACAGCGCAGTCTTCATGGATGAAAAGACATTTGATCAAGTCTCTATTCAAAATGACGTAATTGGCAGCAATCAACAATGGCTTATGGAAGAAACTGTTTTTCAAGTTGTCTTTTATAAAGGCGTTGTCATTGAGATTACTCCGCCGACCTTCATGGAAATGCTCGTAACAGAAACTTCCGGGGGCGTTCGCGGCGATACATCGGGTAGAGTATTAAAAGCTGCGGTGACAGAAACCGGCGCTAAAATCCAGATCCCGATCTTCGTTGATGAAGGCGAGAAAATCAAAGTGGATACGCGCACTTGCGAATATGTCTCCAGAGCCACTTAATCGCATTAAAGATAGAGCCCACATGCTGGGCCTATGTCGCCAATTTTTCCAGGAAAGAAATGTATTGGAAGTCGACTGTGGCGCCCTTGTAAAAAGAGCGCCCATCGATTCAAATATAGACGTCATTTCTGCATCAGTTTCTCACTCCGAACAAGGCTTTCTCCATACTTCACCCGAATATGCGATGAAGCGCCTTCTATCGATGGGGATAGGCGATATCTTTTTTTTGGGTCATGTCTACAGAAAAGGGGAAATCGGACGGCTTCACAATCCTGAATTCACCATGGCTGAATGGTACCGGATCGGATATTCTCTACAAGATCTAACCCAAGAAACTTGCGCATTTATCTCCCTTTTCTTAGGGCCCTTAAAAACCTCCGTCCTTAGCTACCGCGACGCTTTTACACAGTATGCTAATATCAACTACTCCGAAGATGCCCTTGATCATTTAATCCCCAAGGAAGGATCACATTGGTCGCGCAGTGAATCCTTAAGCTATATCCTGTCTCACAACATCGAACCGCATCTAGGTAAGGGAGGGCTGACGATACTCACCGACTATCCCCCAAGCGATGCGGCTCTCTCTTGCCTTATTGAAAAAAACAATGAACTTGTCGCTGAACGTTTTGAAATTTACTATAACGGCGTCGAGCTTGCTAACGGGTATCACGAACTATCGAACGCAGAGGAACTAACCCTTCGATTTGAAAAAGAAAATCGGGCGCGGCAGCAAAGAGGCGATCTCCCTTATCTGCTCGACGAAGAATTCCTCGCAGCAATGAAGAAAGGGCTTCCCGACTGCTCCGGAGTGTCTGTCGGATTTGATAGAGTTCTTATGCTCCGGCACAAATGCAAATATTTAAGCGAAATACTCCCCTTCGCATGGAAATAGACCTCTTGACTTTGAACTCTTTTTCGGGTTTCATAGATGCAAAAACAGGAAAAAACATGAGACAAAACAACCTTGCAATCCACTCAGAAAATATTCTTCCGATCATCAAAAAATGGCTCTACTCTGACAAAGATATTTTTATCAGAGAACTCGTCTCCAACGCCACTGACGCGATCAACAAAGTAAAAATTTTACGCAGCCAAGAAGCCGTTGTTGCTGATGACGACTCTTTTAAAATTTCTGTGACGATTAACAAAAGCGATAAAACGATCACAATTGCAGATACCGGCATTGGGATGACAGAAGAAGAAGTCGAAAAATATATTGCGCAAATTGCTTTTTCCGGAGCTGAAGAATTTGTTGCAAAGTACAAGAAAGAAACCGACGCCGAACCGATGATTGGCCATTTCGGACTTGGATTTTACTCTGCTTACATGGTCGCATCCAAAGTAGAAATCAATACCCTTTCATACAAAGAAAATGCAAAGCCCGTCTTCTGGAGCTGCGATGGGTCATCGAGTTATTCTATCGGAGATGGGACCAGATCTTCTCGAGGAACTGAAATCACTCTTTTCCTAGACGATCAAAATCTTGAGTATTTAGAAGAATCAAAGCTTAAAGAACTTCTTTTGCGCTATTGCAACTTCATGCCATTTGCCATTGATCTCAACGGCAAAGCGCTCGGAAATAAAGCGCCTCTTTGGATGAAGAGCCCATCGGATTGTCAAGAAAGTGAATATATTGAGTTTTACAGACAACTCTTCCCCATGGAAGCGGAGCCTCTATTTTGGATTCACTTGAATGTAGATTATCCATTCAACCTAAAAGGGATCCTCTTTTTCCCCAAAATCCATAAGAGATTTGATTCCTCAGAAAGTACAATCAAACTCTTTTGCAATCGGGTCTTTGTCTCTGACAATTGCAAAGACATCCTTCCGGACTACCTCACCATCTTGCGCGGAGCAATCGACAGCCCTGATATCCCATTGAATGTGTCGCGCTCATATTTACAAGTGGATCAAAACGTTAAACAATTAAGTAGCCACATCTCGAAAAAAATCTCCGATCGTCTATCCCAACTCTACAAGACAGATAAAGAGAAGTTTTACGGTGCATGGGCAGATATCGAGATGATTGTAAAACTCGGGCTTTTACAAGATGAAAAGTTTTTCGATCGAGTGAAAGATATTTTGATCTGGAAAAACAGTATGGATAGTTGGACGACTCTTACAGAATATCTTGAGAGGGCAAAAGAGAAAAAAGTGTACTACACTTCAGACAAATCCTCACCACTCCTTCATTTATACAATGAAAAAAAGATCGAGATCTTGGTTGCCCCTCTCCCGATCGATACAGCAGTGATTCAACACTTGGAAGATAAACTTTCGACAACGTTTCAAAGAATTGATGGAAGCCTTGATAAAGAGCTTCTCGATCCAACACGTGAAAAAAACATACTCGATGCAGATGGGAAAACAGCCGCATCAAAGATTGCTGCGTTTATCCACTCCTCGATTAATGAGACCCTTGAAGTAGAGGCTAAAAGTTTAAATTCCGATAAACTCCCCGCCCTTCTTGTTCTAGATGAAAATCAGCGCCGTCTTCGCGATTATATGACGTTGACGCAGGGGAAAAACAGTTTTCAAGCGAAGAAAACATTCATTGTGAATACGAATAGTCCTCTAATCCAGCTCATCGAACGGTTGCAAACAAAGCATCCGGAAGTGGCTTCCCAAATTGCAAGAAGCGTCTATGATATGTCTTGTTTATCACAAAGGGAGTTAGAGCCTGGGGACTTAGAAAAAGTGGTCGCAAGACAAACCCAAGTGTTAGAAAAATTGGGTTCTCTTTTATAAAACAATAAGGCTCTCCCCTTAGGGGGAGAGCCATATCATTACGCGTCAGCAGAAGTTGTGTCTGACTTTTCTTCAGCAGAAGATTGTACTTCTGTGATTGCAGCTTTTAACATTTCGATTTTAGAGCCATCGATCATTTTGAGGATGATTGTCTGATCTTTAATCTGATCCACTTTTCCAATGATCCCCATCGCTGTGACTCGATCCCCTTTTTTCAAAGCAGAGCGCATTTGTTCAGAGGCTTTGCGTCTTTTCTGTTCCGGGCGCCATAGGATAAAATAGAAGAAGACTAAAGCAATACCGATCATGAGGAAGGTTTGCGTAAGTCCGCCTTGAGCATTAGGAGCTTCATCAGCAAGGAGCGTTCCTAAAGGTAATAAAAATAATTGTGATCCAAACATAGTAACCCTAGGTTAAGTTTGGCTCTAGGATGCCTGAAAAGAGCTTAAGAGACAAGCAAAAGAGCCTGTCTATATATAGTCGATTAAATTTAATTTTGCACCCTATGGCCGCAGCGAAAGCTGCCGAATTTTAAAAAACGCAAAGCACCTAGTATTAAACCAATACAAGGTGCTTTGCGTTTTTTAAAATTCGGCGCTTTGGCGCGGCCAGATGATGCAAAATTAAATTTAATCGACTATAGTTTAATTTTTCTTTTTCTTTTTGTTTTTTTTGAGGGCTGATTTTTTCTTTAACCTGCCATTTCTCTCCGCAAGAACAGATTCTTTACGGAATTTTTTGGCAATTTTTTCAAGATCGATGGTTCCGACTCTTACACGTTGAGCTGCCGATTTATTGCCTCTATACACCTTTCCTAAATCCATAACGACTTTAGAGAGAAGGGAATTTAATTGGGTCATCGTGTCATTTAAGGCCATCGGGCATCTCCTCAATTATTTTTTCGCATATTCCATCCATAAATATTTCAAAATTTATTTCGCAAGAAATTTATTTTTTATCTTGTCGACGAGATGCTTCAATGATATAGGGAAAATATGAGACAATATTTTTTTATGCCGTTTTCCGGAGAGGTTATCTGAAAAAGTTATATATATATTCGTTAGCCATTGTATCCCTTTTCTCTCCTCAGAAATCGTGGAGCACTCTCATTGGCAACCCTGCGCAACCTAGTTTACAAAAAACGGGGATCATTCGGGAAACGCCCTCTAACTGGAGTTTTCGGATTTCCTACTTTGGGGATTATGTGTATAGTCAGCGCTTCAGCGATGAATTTCCTATCGATGGATGTGTTTCGAACGCGTCACATCTTAAACTTTGGACGCAAGCGGGGATGCTGACCTTTAATATCCGGAATCGAATCGATCTCTATGGAATTCTTGGGGGCCAAAGACTGCGCGTCGATGAAGAAGTGATCACCAAGCAACAATTGGCTTGGGGCATTGGCGGGAAAATTATTTTCTATCACCAAGGGAGATTTAGAGCGGGCTGCGACATCAAATATTTTCAATCCGACCAAAAGCCCAGTTTTTTCCAATGCGAAAACTATGCCTATAACGTGGTGAATGACTTTCACTACGATTACAATGAATTGCAAACAGCTCTCGGGATCTCCTATCGGACAAAATATTTTTCTCCCTACGCTAATGCGTCCTATCTGATTGCAAAACTCAAACCATCAGCGAAAGATGTGTTAGTCCGACTTCCTATGATGAACATGGATGTGGATGTGGGAACAAAATCAATTGCTACGTCCAATCGCTTCGGGCTCGCCATCGGGGCCACTATTATCGATAAGAGAAAGGCAACGCTTGCAATCGAGTGGAGAGCCTTTAATCAAAACAGCATCGACTTAAACGGGGAAATTCGGTTTTAAGGGGCCTTCCAATAATAAGGCAGAATTCTGTCATCTGAATTTCGAAAGAGGTTTAATGAAAACGACCTCCAGATGACAGGTGTTATTTGTGATAATTTTTATTATAGTACTATGGTTTGAATAGACAATTCTTAGCATTTATTGCGCTTATATAT
>CAZQNB010000041.1:0-9085 GCA_964594545.1 uncultured bacterium
TCGACAGCTTTCACGCGGCTTAAATATGAATTTATTTGCTGCGATTGGTATAAGGGATGAGTTTTTAGGGCGATTGCATGGCAAAGTTCTTGATATTTCATTCGCATAGAGAAAAAAATAACAGGATAGCAGGATAGGCAGGTTGGGGAAGCCCCAAACCCCCACAAAAAAGTCAATTTTCAAAAGGGGGTTCGGGGCTTCCCCGACCTGTAGCGCGGTCATCCGCGCGTATCATGTCCATCCTGCTTTATTATTGCGGGGTTCTGCGAGGTTTGAGATGGAGAAATCCTATAAGAGAGAGGACCGCGCCAAAAAGCAAGATCCAAAGAAATGACCCCGGATTATGGGTGTGTTGGAAAAGATAGAGAGCGGCAAACGGGGTGAACCCTCCAAGAATGGCATCTGCGAGATTAAAGCTCACCGCAGAGCATGTAAATCGATTGTGCGTACCAAAGAGATCGGCAACGATGTAGGGGATTAGGGCTGAGGTGCAAGTGTAAAACAGGCAAAAGAGAACGATGAGCAAAATCATATAGAACACAGACGCGTAGGTGATGGCGAGATATAAAGGATAGAGGAGAGCGATCATCCCACACACTGCAGTCACAAGCATCGTTTTATTGCAAAAATAGTCACCGAGCTTGCCAAATAAGGGCAAGGGAAGCGTCATCAGAATCAATAGGCAGATGGTGAAGAGAAGATCATTGGAAAAATCGATCCCTAAAATTTGTCCAAAATAGACAGGAAAGTTAACCGAGATGAGATAAAAGGCGGAAGAATTGAGAGCGCAGAAAAGGATTCCTTTCAAAATTCCTGATCGATGTTTATAAAGAACTTCGAGTACCGGCTCTTTGACGACTTTTTCATGTGTTTTCATCTCTCTAAAAAGAGGCGTTTCATGCAGGCGATATCTAAGAAATAACCCCAGAAATCCAAGAAGGCCTCCGATAATAAAGGATAAACGCCATCCCCACTGAATTAAATCTTCAAGGGATAGATATTTTTGCAAAAGAAAACATTCCACCGTACTAATCAATATTCCCAACTGATAGCCCCAGACAGCCCAACTACACATATAACGACGCATATTCCAAGGGAAGCTTTCGTAGAGATAGCAAAAGGCTCCCGGGATCTCTCCACCGGCTGGGAATGATTGGAGAAATCGCATGAGAGCAAGAAGACAAGGGGCTAGATACCCAATGGTTGCATAGGTGGGTAAAAAGCCTGTGACAAAGGTGGGGATAATCATCATAAGGATGGAGATAATGAGGGTTTTTCTCCTCCCGATCCGATCTCCGAGCCTTCCCAAAAAAAGACCTCCAAGAGGACGGGCGAGAAATCCAATGGCAAAAATTAAAAATGTGTAGGAGAGATCCGGGAGATAGGATCCCTGATTAAAAAAGAGCTTGGAAATGATCGGGGCCCAGTAGACATAAAGATAGATTTCATACCATTCGAGGAGATTTCCCAAAGTGACCGCGAAAATCACCATGCGCGCTTGTTTCTTTGAAAAATGGGAATCTATGAAGTTCATTTTTTCTTTCGATTGAAATCTGCTTTAAATTCTTTGATGAACTGATCGATGGTTTTATACGTCAGTTGCGGGAGAGCGATCATGCAACAAATATCCTTTTGGACGGGAAGCTGCCATTTTCGTGCCAGTTTTTCGGAAGGCCGCGGCAAAACAATGGTTAGAGCGTTCGGATTTTTCCAAGCCAAAATCCCGTTTTTATTAAAACTCTCGATGATGTATTTTGCTTTCTCAAAACAGCCTAACACCTTTTTTTCAAACGATTTTTTGCTCGTGAAGATGAGCTGTTGCCAGAGAAAGAGGGGGGTAATTCCGTTGCGAGACCCTGAAATGGTTGTGTCTTTAATCCCGACATATTCAATCGATGTTTCAATATTTTTTACATGCGATCTTTTTGTGATCACTACCCCACATGGGATCGGACTGCCAATCATTTTGTGCCCACTGATGGCAATGCTATCGATCCCTGCGCTAAAGTCGAAGGGTTTTACGAGGTGTTTTGGGATAAATGGTAAAACCATTCCGGAAAAGGCGGCGTCGCAATGGATATAGTACTGTTTCGTTTTTGTGAGTTTCAAAATGGCTTGGATTTTCCCGACATCATCGATGGCCCCTTTCATTGTCGTGCCGATGTTGAGAAATAAAATCGGAGTCCCTTTTGCTCTATTTGCCGTAAGGCTTTCTTCAAGCGCCTCATAATCGATTTCTCCATTTACTAAAGACTTGACCATGATCGACGGGAGTCTTAAGAGTCGTATGATTTTTACTGCGCTATAATGGGTCTGGTCCGACAGATAGACGACCCCGTCAGGATAGAGCTCCCTTGCAATATAAAGACCGTAAAGATTCCCTTCGGTCCCTCCGTTTGTCACATAGCCCCAATGATCGCCTTTGACCGCGTTAAATAACTTAGCGAGAAGGTCGACCACCTTTTTCTCGATTTTATGCGTGTTGATTTTTAGGTTGCTTTTATCGGTGTAAGGGTCGCCGATATTGTTGATGGGAAATTTTAAAAATCGATACAGGGATGAGTAGTTAAATTCGAGAGAAATGGTATAGCCCAGTAAATGCTTTGCCGCATGGGTAAATTCTCGATAGAGTGTATCTAATTCTTTTTTCCCGGAGCTCATAGATATCCTTTTAGGTGAAAAACATCCCTTCTTTTATATCTAACGAACTCATCTCAAAAATGCGATATAATTCTTGATGTGTTTTTAAGGATTAGATATTCTTTACGTTTTTTTAATGGATTTGTTTGGGGGATATAAAAAGAATACAAATGAATTGGGTTTTGCTGATAGCGTACGGTTTTTTGTTGAATGGATTGTTTGCTGAGCAAAATTTTAATCCAAAAACTGTCGCTATTATCGGAGGAGGCCCCTCCGGACTTGTTTCTGCGAAAGAAGCGAAGGCTTGTGGTCTTTGTCCTACAATTTTTGAGAAGAGCTCTGATTTTGGGGGCGTTTGGAATCCGGATACAGGTAAGGCTTGGAATAGCATGCGAATCAATAATTCTCGCTATTCTATGGTTTTTTCTGATCATCCATGGCAGGAAGGGATAGAGGACTTTCCCGATCATAAAGCGGTTTACAGATATCTCAGTTCTTACGCGGAAAGATTCCATCTGCGCGAACATGCTCTGTTCAATGTCTGCGTGTCGGACATTGAAAAGACTTCCCATGGATGGCGTGTAGAATGGGTGGATTCTCAAAATCAAAAACAATCTTCCCTTTTCAATTCCGTTATCGTCTGCAGCGGTTTTTTTGCCCGACCTTTTATCCCGGATATCCCTGGGCTTAAGACATTTGAAGGAATTGTCTCCCATACGCAGGAGTATAAATCCCCGGATCTTTTTAAAGACGAACGTGTCGCCCTCATTGGGAATGCTTTTAGCGGATGCGAAATTGCAGCTGAGATCTCTACGGAAGCATCAGCAACCTTTCACATATTTCGCTCTGCGCATTGGTTGTTTGGGCGCTATTGCAAATTAGAAGATGGTCGTTTTCTTCCGTTTGACTGCGTATGGAATCGGAAGACATATACAAGACAAGAGGATATGACTTCCTTTCAGCAGAATCAGTTGACGCATAGCAAACTCTCAATTTGGTGCAAGAAAGCGATGGATGCATCTCCTGATCTCGCGGTTTTGAGCTCTTCTAAGGCGCCTGCGTATGTAGCCACTATCTCAGATTTATATCCATCGCAAATTCGGAAGGGATGTCTTCAAACAGAGCTTGGTTTTATTGAACGGATAGAGGGGCAGACGCTTTGCTTGTCCAATCAACAAAAAATTGATGTAGACCGTTTAGTGTTTGCGACCGGGTATCGGTTAGATCTCCCTTTTTTTAATGATACAATGAAGCAGCTCTTGGATTTTGATGGAACGGACCCTCTTCAGCCATTGCCTTTATATAAAAGAACCCTTCATCCCGATTTCCCCGATATGATCTTTGTGGGGATGTCCCGATTTCCCCTCTTCTTCACGATTATAGAATTGCAGGCAAGGTGGGGCTGTTTAATTTTAAGCGATCAATTGCCCCGTCCTGCTCAACAGGTAATGAGACTTGGGATTGAGAGAGAAAAAAGTTTGTTGCAAGCCCCTTTCAAGCCACAGTTTCTCCCTTTAGATGGGCTTCTCTATTATGAGGATTTAGCAAGAGAAATAGGCGCTTTGCCGGACTTTGAAAAAATGGCAAAAGAGGATTTCGATTTATATCAAAAACTGTGGGATGGATTTTTCACATCGGCAAGCTATCGCTTGGTGGGGCCGGGAAACAATCCTTTTGCCGCGCTCAAAATAATCGAGGATGTGTATCCGTTAACTCCGGACCCTCTTGTCATCACTGAGTGCAGCTACTCTTATTGAGAGGGAGTAAGCAAATGGAGCAGTGCCTTGCAAAATGCGGGCAGATCAGAAGGGGTGCGCGAAGAGATAAGATTTTCATCTACAACCACTTCCTTATCAGAATAATGGGCGCCAGCGTTTTCAAGATCATCTTTAATCGCTATATATCCAGTCACGTGTCGTCCTTTGAGGATTTTTGCCGAGATCGGTACCCAACCCGCATGGCAGATAAAGGCAATTGGCTTTTTTGCCGAGTGCATCTTTTGCACGGTTTCTAATACTTTTGGGATTCTCCGAAGTTTATCGGGAGCAAATCCTCCGGGGATCACAAGGCCGGAAAAGGTATCTGCTTGGATTTGGTCAATGGCAATATCGCTTTTGCAAGGATATCCGTGTTTGCCAAGATACACTTTCCCTGCCTCTGGACCTGCAATAACTACCTTAAATCCAGCTTCTTCAAGCCTTAACTTAGGATACCAAAGCTCAAGGTCTTCATAGATTTCGTGGACGAAGATGAGGATTGATTGCATGCGGGGGCTCCTTGTTGTTTGCATTTGGGTGTAATTAAAAATAATCTCAAAAGCCGATTCTTCAATCACGAGCAGTATACTGCCCTTTGCATTTTCAGGCTTTGACCTTTTCTTTGCAAATCTCTTATTATGTAGTCCATGAAGATGAAGATTTTTTCACCCTTTATTTTAGGGTTGGCTTGTGGATCTGTTTTGATGTTTGGTCTGTCATCCCCATTTTGGGGTTGTGTTTTCTTAACTCTTGCCGGTTTAAAGATTGTCAATCAATTCGCTGACATGTCGGATGGGTTTTTATCAAGATTCATCCATTGGATCCATGCGCTTGTTTTTGAGGCGTTTGCTCTTGTCATTATGTGGTGCTGTCGTCCTTTCGGATATCTTTGGAAGTTGCAATCAAGAAGTGGTAAAGGAAAGCCCATCTTGCTTGTTCATGGGTATCTGCACGATAGTTCTGCATGGATTTACCATCGATGGAAGCTTTCTTCCCAAGGTTTCGGCCCTATCTATATGATCAATCTCAAACATCCTTTCCTGCCTTTGGCTAAGTATGTGCAAAAAGTCGAGATGAAGGTCTCTCAAATTGAAAAAGAAACAGGGCGAAGAGATCTTATTTTGATCGGCCATTCGATGGGGGGGATTGTATGTTCTTTATATGCAACAAGAAAGGCTCCTCAAGATACAGTCACTGATGTCATTACGATCGGCTCTCCTCTTCAGGGAACGCATATGGCAAAGCTTGCCATCGGCCCAGGCGGCAGAGAAATGAAAATTGGCTCAGAACTTTTACAAGAGTTGGACTTAGAATTGCGTAAAAATAAGACGATCCGGTTTTGTCATATTGGCGCAAAAACAGATGAAATTGTGATCCCACACACCTCTGCGCTTCCCTCTTCGCATTTGAGTGAGCAATTTACTGTGAATGATATAGGTCACGCCTCTTTACTTTATTCTCCTCGAGTAGCAAAAAAATTGATTTCCTGGATTTCTTAACGTATTGACGCTGCGTCGCCTTCGATCAGAATTTGGACCCAGAGATCTCTTGGGTCGATGGTGACTATTTCTTCATGTGTGAGTGTTCTTGGCCAGATGATTTTGTCTCGATTCACGCTCCAGCGCAACGTATATTTGCCCGGCAGCAATTGAAAGCTTGCGGCGCCCCGTTTCCCAAAAATATCTCTCGGTTTTAAGGGGATTGCTTGGCCATCGAAGGTGACGCTTTGGATTTGAACGCCTGCTAGATCCGGACTGTCTTTAATCAGAATTTCTACCCGAACAAGTTGGTTGCTATTTGGACTTTTTTCTGTGGGCCCTAGGTATGTATTTTGTGTGATGAGCTCTTGGGGTTTTTCTACAGAGGAACATGGTTTTGCAGATGCGCAGAAAAGCAGGAGATTAAGGGCACATAAACTAGCGCCAAGGATTAGGAGAAAATGGGTTTTTCGAAACTCTTTCATAACCCGGATCTAATCAAGATGTGGTTTTTATTGCAATCTCTCGTTATGATTATGCCCCAAATTTTAAGGTTTACTCATGGTATCTTCAATACAAGGTTGTCCTCCTATTCCGTCTAGAGGCGGTGAAAATGTACGTCCTTTGGACAGAGCCGCAAGCTCTCCGGTTCTGATCAGGATTGAGGAGATGGTGAGTCATGTTGCAAAATCTTGCAAAGCTAAGAAAGAGGTGATCGCTGCGATTGAGCGGTTTGTTAAACCATTGTCCTTACAAGTTTTGGAAGAGGTTGTTTTGTCGAGCGCGCCAAATTATCAAGGGGTTTTAGCTGAAGTGGAAAACCTTTCAAAGGAAGCTGCTTGGTATTATTCAATGGTCCAAGGTCCTCCAAAAGCTTGCGCTCCAAGTTTTGCCTCTTCTTTAATCCATTCTTTTTTTGTCTCGCTAGAGAGCTTTTTACGAGGTCTTGGTCTTACCGATTTTTTCAGGCCGGTCATCGGGGAATATGATGTCGAATTAAAAGGACAGAAAATGGTTCTTCTTTCGACTTTTTTTTCAACGCTTACCGCGACACTCATTCCATTGCTTGGGGCCGCATACGGGGGGGCTGCGATTTTCGGAATCATGGCATCTTTGGCAGGTCTTTCTATCTCCTATCCTTTGTGGAGGCCCATTCCCTCTTACCTACCTAAGGTGGAAAATTGGACGGAAAAATATGTGCAGGGGGCTTTACAAGTCAAAAGAGTAAAAACCTCGGTTATCGATGAAATTGTGAGCGCGCTGCATGCGACGAAAAGGGATCATTTGCAAGTTTTACTCGTCGGCAAAGATGGTGTTGGGAAAACAGAAATTCTAAAAGCCTTGGTCGCAGCACTCGCGCGCGGAGATTATCCGGAGTTTCGGAGCGCCCAAGTTTTTTATGTGAATACAGCGGATTTGCTCAGCCATACAGAATGGGTGCCGAAGAGAGATTCGACTCTATCTTTTTTTAGTGACGCGCTCGAGGGGCATAGAGATGAGGTTATTTTTGTTTTTGATCAAATCCATTTGGCCTATCAATCGGACACGAAGATCTTTTTAGGAGACCAGCTCAAGGCCATGTTTGATCGGGAAAAAGATTTTTTTCCGCATGTTATAGGAATTACAACGGAGAAAGAATGCAAGGATCTCCTTGAGTCACATCCCGGGTTTGTGCATCGATTTCGCCATATCAAAATTGATGAGCCAAGTGATAAGGAGACAATCCTTGCTTTGCACCAGACTCTTTTAAACACTGCGCCGGAGACAATCTTACAGAGTTTTGCATTGGAAACTTTGGTCGCAAGGACAAAAGAGGCATTTGGTGAAGAAGCTGTTATGCCTAAAACGGCTTTGCGCATTTTGTCAAAATGCTTGGCAAAAGTTTCTAAAGAACAAAGGATCCCTTTAGAAATTGAAGTGGAAAAGCTCGAAAGAGAGTTAAATCAATTGCGGAGAGAGAAAATCTTTGATCGGGACAAAGACCTTAGTTCCTCTGAAAAATCTCTAGCAGAGAAGCGTTCGCTCTTAAGCGTACAGAAGAGAGAGATCGATACCGTTTTTGCAATGAGAAAGCTCCTTTTAGAGATGAAAGAAACGATGTACAAAATAGCATTAAAAATGCCTCCTAAAGGAACAGATAGTCAGCAGAAAGCTTTTTTAATGTTTAGCCATTTTCTCCTTCCTGCTTTAGAAAATGAATTGCTAGAAAAAGCGGGTCATTTAAATGTGAAAATTGTCATCGATTCGGATTTGATTAATCAGGTGGTTTCAGAGGAGTTATACCGTTCGTAATTGAACAATCGATTTTTGGCAGCTTTCAATCCCGCCCAAACGCCGATTCTTCAATCACGAGCGGTATATTCGAGTAGTTTTAAGTATTTATAAAATGTGGTGTTGGCGTTGTAAAGGGAGATAGTAAATCCTTCTGCGCCATCAAAAATCCCCCCTTTGAAAAGATAACTTCGAAAAAAAGCAAAGGCTGCATGGAATACTGCCTTTTTGAAAGAGGATTTCCTCTTGCCCTTATATTGCTCGGCAAAAAGAGTTGAGTAGTGCTGCATTTTTGCGAGAAAATCCTCTGTGGATCGGTAGGGAGTGTGAAGGAGAGGGGATTTGAGTAGGATTTGTTTTTGCGCTTGTAGCGCCTCATGGACTTTTGCCTCTGAATATCGGGTATGCTCACGATGGTAGAGCCTTGCCACTAAATCGGGATTCCACCCACACCCATAAATCCGTTTGTTATTGTAAAAGTTGTGTCTTGGCAGCACATAGGCTGTATCTTGAGATAGCGAAAGATTTTTGATTTCATGGAGGAGAGCAGGTGAGATGATCTCATCGCTATCTAGCGCTAGAATCCAATTGTTTTTTGCAAGGGACGCGATTTGGTTGCGCAAAGCTCCAAAACCGAAAAATGGGGTTTCGTGGATGGTGACGTTTTCATATGTCTTTGCAATTGAGATGGTTGCGTCCACAGATCCTGTGTCGAGAATGAGGACTTCAGGGAAAGTTTTAACCGAATCGAGGGTTTTTTTTAAAGTTTGGCTTGCGTTTTTGGTAAGGATGCATACAGAGATCATGGGATCATCTTAGTAGATTTTTGGTATAAGAACCTATCCTAATAAAATTTTTTGTCGATTTTCTTCCGACTTCCGGCCCACCCTAAAATCCTGCTATTTTTCTTGAGGTATCTTCGGTATAATGGTTTTTTTG
>CAZQNB010000041.1:9185-13565 GCA_964594545.1 uncultured bacterium
CACCCTAAAATCCTGCTATTTTTCTTGAGGTATCTTCGGTATAATGGTTTTTTTGAGGGGGGTGTTAATATGGTCAAAGATTTTTTATACTCTGATAAAAAAATTTATGATTCGGTTCATGGGTTTATCCCGTTTGATGAATTTGAAAAAGATTTAATTGATACTTTGGCGTTCCAAAGGCTCCACTATATTCATCAGCTGGGGATCGCTTATCTCGTCTACCCTGGGGCAACCCATACGCGGTTTGAACATTCTTTGGGCGTCATGCACATTGCGACTTTGATGTTCGATAAGATTTGTAAATCAGTGCGTCCCGATGTTTTTCATTTTGTCCCGAGAAAGGGATCGTCTGATTACTCTTACTGGAAGAGGGTCATTCGAATGGCAGCTCTTTGCCACGATCTTGGCCACCTGCCTTTTTCTCATGTCGCTGAAAAAGACCTTCTCGGAAATACAGGCCATGAAGAGTGGACGCTCAAAATCATTGACAGCGCCTATTTGTTGCCGGTTTGGGATAAATTAAGAGCCTCTCCGGCGTATATTGAAGATTTGGTCGAAAGAGACATCGTTGAGGATATTAAAAAGATTGCCATTGGTGAGGCCAAGTGGAAAGAGATCATGAAAACCTCTTTCACTCCTTGGGAAAGGATTGTGTCAGAGCTCATCACCGGCGATTTTTTTGGCGCCGATCGGATCGATTACCTTCTTCGAGATGCAAAAAGCACAGGCGTTGCTTACGGTCTTTTTGATTATCACCAGCTCATTGAAACATTGAGAGTTTTGCCAAGCCCTGATCGGGGAGGGGATGAGCTTCTCTTAGGGATTGATGAAAATGGGTTAGAGTCTTGCGAGGCGCTTCTTTTAGCGCGCCATTTTATGCATAGAAGGATTTACCAATACTCGTCGGTGAAAGCCTATAATTTTCATTTGCGCAGGTATATGAAAGCTGTGTTTTTTAAAAAGATGTTAGAGAGCGTGGATGATTTTCTCTCTGTCAGCGACACGGATGTGATTTCTGCGCTCAATAAAGCAGCCAAAACCCCCTCTCTTCCGGGGCACAAAGACGCAGAGTGCGTCATTTTCCGCCAGCATCGATTCCGCGCGATTGCTTTGCCTGATTCTTTAGAGGTAAAGCATTTAACGGAATTCAAGACGAAAAATAAACTGACCGACGCTGATATCGATTGGGAGTTCCATACGGTAGAGACCCCGCCCGATCGCCTTTCATTTCCGGTTTCGAAGAGACATGTAGTGATTAAAAAAGCGAAAGATTGTTCAGATCTTTTATTAAAGACAATATCGAAGAAATCAAATTGGGTTTATATATCCCCTGATTACGATTTACCTCTGGTTCATTTTCTTGAGAAATGGACTTCATGAAAAGTGTTTTAACGGAAATTAGATCTTTTACGAGTCAAGAAAAGCTTTTTGTCTTGCTTTCGATGTGTGTTGGATTTTCTATCGCAGGGGAATATGGGATCACAAGGCCTGCGAGCCACGCCCTTTTTTTAACCGCATTTTCTTCGAAAGCCATTCCCTGGCTTTGGCTTGCAACGGTTCCGGTCAATTTCTTTGCGATCTACTTATATAACCGATTTTTGCCTATTTTAGGGCCTCTTCGGATGTGGATGGCCGTTTCCTCTTCGGTTATATTTGTGAATTTTTTAGCGGCTAACATCCTTTCTACATTTCCTCAGTACATATTTTTTCAGTGTATCTGGAAGGATATTTATATCTTACTGATGTTCAAACAGCTTTGGTCTATGATCCATTGCACGATTTCGCCTAAGCGCGCGAAATATCTCTATGGGGTCATTTTTGCTTTTGGGACGATTGGATCTTGCGTAGGCAGCTGCGTGCCGAGTTTTCTTGCGGTCTCTATCGGTTCTGAGAATTTATTTTATTTTACTTTGCCGATCTATTTAGTTCTTATGATGACATACCCACTGGCGTTATCGAAAAGCTTGATGTCCAAAGATTCTTGGAGAAAAGAATTGATGATTAATCCAAGCGCGTCAGAAGGGATTTCTCTGATTTCGAAAAATCGCTTTTTAGCAGCTATTTTGCTTCTTGTCATAGCCATGCAAGTCTCTTCCGGGTTTATGGAATACCGCTTCAATTCGTATTTGGAGGTAAGTATTTTAGAAAAAGATTTGCGCACGGCCTACTGCGGGCAGCTCTTTGGCTTTATGAATATGTTAAGTATGATGCTCCAGGCTGTGGGTAGCTTTTTGGTGATTCATACAATTGGTCTAAGAAAGACCCACTTTTTGATTCCGTTTGTCCTTTTGGCCTCCGCCATTTGTTCGTGGATTGTTCCGAGTTTTGCGTTGATTTCATTTTCTTACATTTTTTTAAAAGCGATCGACTTTTCCCTCTTTTCCGTCAGCCGAGAAATGCTCTATATTCCGTTTGGACTCGATGCAAAGTTCCGCGCGAAAGCAATCATCGATGTATTTGCTTATCGCTCGTCTAAGGCGCTCGTCTCTTTGAGTATTTTAGGTTTGCAGGCCATTGCGGGCGTTTACCTTTTAGAAGTAGCCAGTTACGTTTCGTTGGCGATATTTATTGGATGGATTTTTGTTGTCTACTTCATGCTACGCCCCGAGATTCCTGTCCACTTGACTAAAAATCCTAGTCTAGCCGATGAATAGAAATTATGCATAAAGACGTTGTAGAGCTGTCTCTCCCCCCCGAAGAAATCCTTAATTTGCCCTTAATCAACAAGGGAACCGCATTTACGCAAGAAGAAAGAGATGCTTTAGGTCTCAACGGTTTTTTGCCAACGCATATAGCGACCATTGAAGAGCAAATGAAACGCACGTATGAGAATTTTGGCAGACAAAAGACGCCGCTGGATAAGTATGTGTTTTTAATGGGGATCATGAACCGCAATGAGCTCCTATTTTATCAGTTTGTTTCGAAATACGCAGATGAAATGTTGCCGATCATTTACACACCGACCGTCGGCGACGCTGCAGTACACTATAGTCAGATCTATTTTCGGCAAAGAGGTCTTTATATATCTTATCCGCTGATGGATAAGATAGATGAAATCTTTGCAACGTATCCTCTCAAAGATGTGCAGGTGATTGTGGTCACAGATGGGGAGCGTATTTTGGGACTTGGAGATCAGGGGATAGGGGGGATGACAATCCCGATAGGAAAACTTAGCTTATATTCTCTTTTTGGAGGGATCCACCCTGCAAAAACTCTGCCCATTTTGCTCGATGTGGGGACAAATAATCCCGATCTTTTGAAAAGTGATATTTATTTAGGCTGGAGACGGGAGCGTTTGACAGGGGATCGCTACGATGAGTTTGTCGATCGGTTTGTCCAATCTGTGAAAAAATGGTTTCCGAATGTTCTTTTACAATGGGAAGATTTTGGCCGAAATAACGCCCGAAGACTTTTAGACAAATACCAATCTCAATTATTGTCCTTTAATGATGATATTCAGGGGACTGCTTCGGTGACAGTGGGGGCGATTTTAGCGGCAGTCCAAGTCAAGCAAGAAAAACTCAAAGATCAAAGATTTGCGATTTTGGGAGGCGGCAGCGCAGGGACGGGAATTGCGGATGGTCTTGTTTTAGCGATGGAAAGTCAAGGATTGGAAAAAAGAGAAGCGCTGGATCGTATTTATCTCATCGATCAAGAGGGGCTGATTACCGAATATTCTAACCAAGTTTTTGACGCGCAAAGGCCCTTTATAAAATCAAAAGAAAGTATTCGCAATTGGAATCTTTCACAGCTTAAGAACATCTCTCTTTTGGATGTGGTGAAAAATAATCATCCGACCGTTTTAATTGGGGTGTCTGGCCAAGAGAAGGCGTTTACAAAAGAGGTGATCCAAGAGATGGCGCGCCATGTTCAAAGGCCGATTATTTTGCCCTTATCGAATCCCACATCGAAAGCAGAAGCAGCCCCAAAGGATTTGCTCGAGTGGACATCAGGTCTTGCGATCATCGCTACAGGAAGCCCGTTTTCGCAGGTAAACTTTGGGGGGAAAGCGCATACAATCAGTCAGTGTAATAACGTCTATGTTTTCCCGGGCGTTGGCGCTGGCTCTGTGGCGACTTGCGCCTCTCGGGTAACCGATACGATGTTTTTAGAAGCCTCTCGCATCCTTGCAAGCTTTTCGCCTGCAATCAAAGATCCTGCTAAACCTCTTCTTCCTGAAATTGCAAGCGTCCGAAAGGTGTGTAGGGCGATTGCTATCGGAGTGGGGAAGAGAGCCATTGAGGAGGGTGTGTCAAGCGTGCCCATATCTGAAGTGGAAAAACGGGTCGACCATCTGATGTGGGAGCCCAAATATCCTACATATACTCGATCCAGTTAATCTCTCTGTCCTGAACAAAAAAAGAACAAGAAAAATTCATA
>CAZQNB010000042.1:0-13425 GCA_964594545.1 uncultured bacterium
TGCGATTGGTATAAATTTGAGAGGGTGGAGCCTGGAGCTCCACCCATCTTTAGATTACTTCGTCGTATTGGCCAAAGCTTCTTTATTTTCTTCGGGCTTTGGGGTTTGATCCACAAATGAGATCAGCCCATCTTTCACCGTAATGAGGTAGGTTCTTTCCTCATCCGGATTATATAAAAGCTTTTCGGCTAATGGATCTTCTAGATACTGCTCAATCACCCTGCGTAAAGGTCTAGCTCCCATCTCAGGAAGGTATCCTTTATCCACAAGAAGGGTTCTTGCAGCGTCATCCATCGTAACGGAGATTTTCTTTTTCTCGAGCCGTTTTTTGAGTTTTTTGAACTCGAGATCGATCACGTGGCAAAGCGATGGTTTGTCAAGAGTTCTAAAGATGACAAGGCCATCGAGCCTGTTGATAAACTCGGGCTTAAAGTGCTTCTTGACCGAGCCTTCGATTTTTTCCTGCATCAACTTGTAGTCCATGACATTTTCTTTCGCTTGGAATCCCACTTCGGTCGATTTGCGGATCAAATCAGCGCCTAAGTTGGATGTCATGATGATGATGGTATTGCGAAAGTCGATCTTGCGTCCAACGGAGTCGGTCAGCCTTCCCTCTTCTAGGATTTGGAGCAATAGGTTCATCACGTCGGGGTGCGCTTTTTCCACTTCGTCAAATAATACAACGCAATAAGGACGGCGTCTTACTTGTTCTGTGAGCTGTCCCCCTTCTTCGTAACCCACGTAACCGGGAGGAGATCCTGTCATGCGGCTAATTGCGAATTTCTCCATGTACTCAGACATGTCGACTTGGATGAGCGCATCTTCTCCGCCAAACATATGAGAGGCGAGAAGTCTGGCTAAGTGTGTTTTCCCAACGCCTGTTGGCCCAAGGAATAAAAACGCTCCAATGGGCCGGTTTGGATCTTTAATATCCGCTCTGCTTCTTCGAATGGCTTTACAAACCGTTTGAAGGGCGTCATCTTGGCCGATGATTTTTGTCTTAAGCTCTTGTTCCATTTTAAGGACTTTTTCTGTTTCTCCCTCAGTCAAGCGAGTCACAGGAACACCTGTTTGTTTTGCAACGATATTGGCAATGTCCTCTTCGTCGACAATCGGCTGGTGTTCGTCTTTTCGAGCTTCCCAGTCAGCCTTCGCTTTTTGCAAATCTTCTCTCGCGTTCTTCTCATTGTCGCGTAATTTAGCCGCTTTTTCATACTCTTGCTTGCCGATGGCTTCTTCTTTTGCGACTCTTGTTTCCTCTACTTTGGCTTCAAGATCGGTCAGGTGAGAGGGTTGGTGCATGATGGAAATGCGCGCTTTGGCTCCCGCCTCATCGAGAAGATCGATCGCTTTATCCGGCAAAAATCTTCCGGAAATATAACGATCCGACATCTGTACAGCTGCTTTGATCGACGCGTCTGTATATACGCACTTATGGTGCTCTTCATATTTCTGTTTAAGCCCCAGGAGAATCGAAACGCTCTCCTCCGCATTGGGCGGTTGTACAATAATCTTTTGGAATCTGCGCTCTAATGCCGGATCTTTTTCAATATGTTTTCGGTATTCATCTAGCGTTGTTGCCCCAATACACTGGATTTCTCCACGAGACAGCGACGGTTTTAAGATGTTTGATGCATCAATTGCGCCTTCTGCAGCGCCCGCGCCAACGATGGTGTGAAGCTCGTCGATGAATAGCAAAACGTTGCCGTTTTTCTTGATTTCATCCATGACGGCTTTGATTCTCTCTTCGAACTGGCCTCTATATTTAGTTCCCGCGATCATGAGAGTCAAATCAAGAGCAATCAGCTTCTTTTTGCGTAGATTGTCAGGCACATTGCCCTGGACAATGGCTTGAGCTAATCCCTCAACGATCGCTGTTTTTCCAACGCCCGCCTCTCCGATGAGAACAGGGTTGTTTTTACGGCGTCTGCAAAGGATCAATATGAGTCTTTCCACTTCTTCGCGTCTACCGATTACAGGATCCATTTTCCCTTCACGGCACATCTCTGTAAGATCATGACCATAGGCTTTTAAGGCTGGCATTTTATCGTTGTTTGCCATGGTAGATCTGTCTTGCGCGCCCCGACCCGCTCCCTGATTTGGAGGGATGTTATTGTTTGGGGTAGCGCCAATTGGAGGGAGTTGTAAATTAAATGTTTCCAACTCTTTTAATACTTCTTTCCGGACGTCTTTTAGATTCACATTGAGATTTTCTAAAACTTGCGCCGCCACTCCATCAGTTTGTCTTAATAGGGCTAAAAGAAGGTGTTCTGTTCCAACATAATTGTGGTTGAGACTGGCCGCTTCTTCGTTGGCAAACTCAAAAACTTTTTTTACTTTCCCGGTTAAGGCAGGATCTCCGTAGACTTGAATTTCCGGGCCAAAACCGACAAGACGCTCCACCTCGGTTCGTATCGCATCGTAGTCGAGATTGAGATTGCGTAGGACATTGACCGCTATCCCTTGACCTAACTTCATGAGGCCTAGTAGGATATGTTCAGTTCCTAGGTAATTATGGTTAAGTCGTTGCGCCTCTTTCTTGGCGAGTTTAATCACTTGCTTGGCACGATTTGTAAATTTATCAAACATACGGTTATTTTAATCCTTTTTCGACTAAACTTCAATCGACAGACTTTAGAGACCGTCTTTAATTGTAGTTTCAGCCTCATGTTTTAGAGGGGACCAATCGATTAGAATCCCTCCTAGAACTCTCTAATAGACTTCTGGCGTTTGTTTGTGAAGAGAAATTTATAAGGGTTTTATGCTTTGCGTATTAGATACAGGAATTCAGACAGCTTTAGAAAATATGAATCGCGATATCGCCTTGTTGCAAGAGTTAGATAGCGATCCCGTTTTGCATCTATATGATTGGGATGGACTCTCTGCAACCTATGGTCATTTTATTCAAACGGAAAAACATCTCGATCTTCGTGCAGTAGAGCGAAAAAAGGTTTCTTTAGCGCGAAGGCCGACAGGCGGTGGGATTGTATTTCATATTTGGGATTACGCATTTTCTTTTTTGATGCCATCCCAGCACCCACTCTTTTCTCAAAATCCCTTGGATAATTACCGTTTTGTAAACCAAGTTGTTGTGGATGTTGTCCAAGATTTTTTCTCTTTAAAAGAGTCTTTGGATCTCATTGAACATTCTTATCCGGTCAGTGGCTTGGATTGTCAAAATTTTTGTATGGCAAGGCCGACCATTTATGATGTGGTATATAAAGGGTATAAAATTGCAGGCGCCGCGCAAAGAAAGACAAAAAAGGGATATCTGCATCAGGGGACGATTTCGCTTGGGAATCCGGATATCGATTTTTTAAGCGAGGTATTGCTTTCCAAAGAGGATGTGGCCCAAGCCATGAATACGTATTCGTTTGCTCCGCTTGGAAAAAATCCAAGTAGCGCCGTGTTGCAATCCACACGCGCAGAAATCGGGAAACTACTTGTTAAGGCTTTTCATGAAAAATTAAAAACTTAATTTTCTTCCATTTCAACCAATCGTTCGAGAAGAAGGCCCTCAACCCCTTGATACGCGTATTGACATGTGGATGTGGCGCCGAAAACAGCAGCTCCAAGCAAGCTATAAAGTCTTATATTTCGGACAGGGGCTGCGCAAAGAGCCCAGTATTCTCCGATCGATAAAAGGGCAAAAGAGGAGATAAGCGCGATTTTTACGATGATTTTTTGAACGGCGAGTTTCCGAACTGTATGAATGAGATCTTTTTGTAATTCATCGAGGTGAGGATCTTGGCTTAAGTCCATTTTTGAAAATTTTTCTTGGATCTTTCGGGCATCTGTTAAATTGTGGATGTCCCGTTTTATCAAAAAACAAGAGGTTTTAGCGATATTTGTTAAGCCAACAACAGATAATACAAAGGGAAGTACGAGATGGCTTGGATGCAGAGATGCAAAGGCAGAGCTCCAATAATTTTTTTTAGTGAAATCTTCTTCGGTGTCTCCAACTGAACTTATAGGGGACGTATTCATTCGGGCCTCCAGAATTGTGAGGACGCAGATTGTATACGCAGCTCAAATTTAGCTGAAGGGAAATCCTTTAAAACGGGCTCTGATTTAGCGGGATCGCTGCGTTATGGTGTTGAGCCAATTGGTCGGTCAATTTATTCCTATCTAAGGCAGAATACATGTACGAAGGAAGGGGACTGTCATTCAAACCGCAAATTCCCTTTATAGTTTCTTCTCGCGAGGTGTGATTGGCAAGTAAAGACCGAGCATGATGAAATTCTCCCTCAGAAAAAAGGTGGCGGATTGGATGCCAAGAAGGGATATGGAAAGCGGCCTGAGTGTCTTTTGCAGGAACAACAAGTGCATACGCCTTTCTTTTTTTTGCAGTTACATAATGAAAAACACATGCGGTTCCGTCGAGAAAGGCCCCTCCAAATAGGCTTGTTCCCCAGCAAATGGAAGTGGTATCATCCGGGATAAAGAGATCTCCTCCCCGATATAAAACATACGAGTTTTGCGAGGATTTATCACATTCTAGAGCAATTGCATTATAGACAATCTGAGCGTCTTGATTGTCTGTAATTCCCATTGGATGGCATTTCACGCGTTCGCCATTGCCTTGAGGGAGTCCAAAATTAATGGCGCCTCCGGAGCAGCCACAAAACGTCTTCATTTCTTTCCGGAAAATATCTGAAAATATTTGGCGATGATTTTTTAGAAAAGACACTTCTTTTTCCGCAAAAGAAGCGATTTGAGTCCCTGTAAAATGTTGCTCTGGACGAAAAGTTTCTATGGCAAGCGCATTCAGACGGAAAGAGAGAGTCCGTAGGGTCTTTGCCTGACCATCGAAAGGCGTCTTATCGTTGAAACGACATAAATGCCAGCAACGATTTATTTTGTCAGTAGATACAGCCCAGCTACCGTCTTGAAAAGCCTTAAAACTATCTATTCTTTGTAGGGGGCAAATTGCTTTATCTCGTATTTCTTCTTGAATGGCAGCTCTAATATAGAGCAATTCGTAGAGAGTGCGGGGGATAAAAGCGATATCTAGATTCGAATCAATTATTTGGAGTTCTTTACGGAGTGCGTGAGGTCGATTTGCAACTTCGTCTAAGTTCAATCGGTACTTTTCTATTACAGCATAGGCGGTATTGTACAAATCTTCGGGAATCTGTGTATGAGGTCCTGTACTATGAATGATGTATTCTCCATACCCATCTTCAATAGAGAGGGTTTGAGATTTCATGTTTTTATACAATTGAGATAAATCATGTGAGGAGCCAGATGAATGATAATGTCGATAGCACGTAAGGTTTTTAAACAAACCTCTCGTGAGCAAGGATGAATTTGCGAAAGAATAGAGTTTCATAAATATTTTTTAAACCCGAATAAAGTCTGACTGACCATATGCATTGTGTATATATTCATAAATATCGCCCCCTTTTGCCATTTCTTCCATTAAGTGAAGAACAAGCACTTCAGCGTACCTTCCCTGATTGCGCTCTTCCATATGAAATATTAAGCTCATGTATTTGACGATCTCTGAATCGGAATCGGGAGACGAAAGCCAAAAACTGCGGCAATCAACCAAGTCTCTGAGTTTGTCATGGCACTTTCCGATCCTCTGAGATAGGGGCCCCTGTATCCGATCCAAAATTTGAGGAAAAGATTCGTGTACAATTCGTTCCATTTCTACTGTTTCATGAGGAGTTAAATCTCTATGTCGAGAATTAAAATAATCCCTCTCAGCATCGTAATTATACCACTTATGCATGACCTCAATGAACGACTTCTCAAGAGCGTTTTTTCTAGACTCGCTCATGGGCGCAAGGATATTTCCATTCGCTTGGTTAATTTTCTTTTCTTCACAGAATTTTAAATGACCCAAGTATACTTGTTGATATGTCTTCATTCCCGCATCTCTCTTGGTTTCAAATTCTTTGCGACGAAAATTTAGGTGTGGGTGAAACTTTGAGGCTTCTTCAAAGATTTCGTCAAAATGAAAGGGGAAAAAAGTGATAAGATCTTCCCACGAACGGCTTTGAGATCTATTGGTTTCAAAATGCTCTAAATCGACAAGACCGATTTTACCTTCTCCATTCTTATCGAGATAAAGAGCGATATTGTCAAAACGGGCAATGGCAGTGGGCGCGTTTTTAACAATTGGATGTCTAGTATCTTCAATATCGGTCATGCTTGATTGGCACAAGAATCCTGTAAATTCGCGAATTGCTTTTGTCATGCTATGTTTGTTTTTGATATAAAGAGCGACTGACTTAATGACGCTTCCTTCTAGAATAGGCAATCGTTCCTCAATCAAAAAATCTCCATGAATTCTCGCTGTGGGAATAACAAGATGAGTATATCCATTCCGATCGCAGATCTCTTGGGCTTCTCGCATTTTCCTAAGCCTTTGCTCACAGTCATCGCCGCTTTGTTTTAACACCACAGGTAAATTTGGAGGGAAAAAGACGGGCGTCTTTCCTGCGCCGGCCCGAGGGAATTTCTGATACTGCTTCCGGTCAATAGATTGCATAGCCGAACGAAATATGGTCTCGGAAAGCTGTGTTTCTTGAGAAGCATAACTCGAGTGATGCCATATGTAGGCACAGGTTAAGGAAGTGCCTGCAGTTAAAAATGCGATTTTTTTAAAAATATTCACAATCAACCTAAAATTAAATCAATAAAATAATTATAACATATATTTAAAAGCATATCAATACAAAACTAACAAATATTAGAGTTTAATTGAAATACCCCCTTTTCCTGGCAAGCGCAACTCATTGATAAACAATGATTTGCGCTGATAAAGAAGGGGGTGTTTCAATTAAGCTCTAACAATTGATTTTTATTGATGTTAATAAATCATTATTTGTTTTATAATTGGTGTTAAATTAACTTGGTGGTCTTGTGAATAATATAATTGTAAGCGCATGTCGGCAAACTTCTTCCGTTCTATCTCGTGGCTTAGTTTTAGCGTCTTCGTCAGCTGCGCTGATCAAAGGGCATATATCTTCATTGGGATGGGGGGCGAGTCCTTCCCTGCAGGCTTCTCTAGGGCAGACCTCAGTGAATCCCGGAGTAATCAATGCTGCAATCAATGATCCGGCAACTATCGTTGAAGCCACAACTGCGGCAGCATCAAGTGCTGCAAATGGGATATTTGGCTCGTCGTTCATTCCCCCTGTTTTTTCTTATTTACCTACAGACCCCGCCTTTTTGGCGATGAACGGAGCTGTTGCAGGGACTGCAAAAGCGTCTGCCGGAGCGGCCTCGATTGCGGGCGGAATTGCCCTTCCACTCGCTATCGGAGGTGCGTATGGGTTATTCTTAATCAAACAGATTCGTAAAGTCCGAGAAGAACAACGTCTTCTATCGCATACTCCTGAAACAATCTATGAATTGGCAGGCCTTCATGACGAGATGCTTCAGCTGACAGAAGGGAGTGGGCGGCAAGAAAGCAAAATGAATTCTTGGTGGCAAATGAAGGGGGCTCGTTATGTATTGTTACTAGCCAGCTTATTTTTTGCAGGCAAGCAAATTCATGCATATTTCGGTCCGGACGAACCGGTCGATGAGAACGCGTTAGAAAAACTCATCGATTTCTTTGTCGAGCCAACTACAGAAAAATTTGGAGACAAGAGAGATCTCTATGAATTTTCAATTTCGCATGAGGGTTATTCTAAAAAAATCATTGGAGAAAAAGAAGAATATCGCACCTTGCATGGAATTCAGACAATTAAGGCTTATTTTTTAAAGAATCGAATTGAACAAAAACCCGGAGAATTTTCTCCTCACGAAGCCACTCCTTATTGGATCACATTCCATTCAGAATACAGTGCAAATAGAGCTAAGTCTGAATCAAACATGTACCGATTGGGGGCTCATCGCGAGCAAGATAATATTTATGCAAAAGCGGTTTGTTTGATTGAAAGAAAATACAATGAAACGGAGATAGAACAGGTTGTTAGCCCAGGAAATGGATATCCTCCTTATTTAATAAATATTTTTGATGTCAGTGCGGGAAAATATGGATTCTTCAGATGTAAGGGGGATACACATTATCCAGACAGTGAACTGGAATTCTCCTGCGATCATGAGCAAGAAATTAACTCTTATTATTATAGTCGATTTGTGCAGTTCCCTCAAGAGAATGTTGGCGGAGCTGAATCGTATTACTTTCGAGAACGTCAAAATAGCATAACGAAAGTAGATGAGCTGGCGCAGGGGATTTTGTAACTTAATACGTATACCGCTCGTGATTGAAGAATCGGCGTTTGGACGGGATTGAAAGCTGCCGATAGCTAGGGAGTGTGCCATAAAGATTCTTCTGCCGATTTTCGGGTTCTTTTGAGCCGATTTTCGATTTAACATGAAACTGTTTTGATATGTTAGTGATTGTTTTAATATATAATTATTTAAATACCTGGTATAATTTAATATAAATTCGGGTAAAAACATGTTATTATCTAGTCGTTCTTTATCAAGAGCTCGATTTCGAAATCCTTGGACTTTTGGTTCCGTAGATAAAAACAAGACGTTAACCCTTCTTAATCAAAGTCTTAGGAAAATTACAGAGGAAATTGAAATACCGCATATAGACCCCGCATCTAAAAAATTGGATACAAAAAGATTTTTTGAAAAAATCGATCAGGCGAGCGTGGTACCCTTTTCTCATACTAAGATATTCCTTTATGGGGGGGTTGTTCGAAGTATGTTGGGATATTTGTGCCATCACCTTCATTCTGAATATGAGAGAAAGCAAGAATGTATTTCCACGCATCAGGTACTAGAGGAATTTTTAGATGCCCCTCCGAGACTCACCGCTCTTGAGGTTTTGGGTATTGGGAGTGATCTAGACATTGTGTATGAAGGATGTGCGCAGCGGGCCGAAGATTTACAGCCATTGCAAATGCTCATCAAGGAACTGATCGATGCGTATCGCGATACGTTGTCGGACGGTTTCGCAAAGCAATATTTTGCTTTGTCCGGAGATGTGTTAGAATATGGCCCGCAGTTGCGACAATCCATGCATCAGGGGGGAAGCCCTCTAGATTGGCTCGCGTTCCCGCTAACGGCTAGATCCGGTGCCCGGATCCAAGTGCCTGATGCTCATCCGGAAATTATCAATCAATTGTTGCAAGGACATATTCATTTTTCCCCCATTCAAAATCCTCATAATTATAAAACGATTGCAAGGCAAGTTCGTCCTCTTCTAGAAATGCCTTATTTAGAGCCCACGCCGGACAGCCTTCCCCATCTCATTCAAAGCATCGAACAGCTATCCTCTTCTTATTGCCAAGAAAAAACGGCTCGATCCGTCGATCAAATTTTTGCAAAAGCCGTCCGAAATGCTAGATTTTGGGGTGCGTGTAATGCCTATGCCTGTTTAGATCCTGTCTCCTCAAGCCCTTTACAGAAAGCCGTTCATGTTTTATCAAGACAAAAACCTGAAACACCTCTCATCCCGGAGTTTTTGCCGAATATTGATATTGCAAATCGGACAGATGATTTTGATCCGGGAAATTTGTCTGCGCAAGGGTTTTTAATGTCGCGTGAAGATTTTATCGAAAAATGGACAGATTGTGGACGTCTTTATCATGGGACTCCCAGCCTTGTCAATGTAGCCTGTATGATACGGGTGGGTCTTCAAATCAGTACTGATCAACGAGATCGCCCGCAAGGCTGTGCAATGGATGGTCGTGGATTTTACATGACAAATTTACTTAACGTGTCCACAGGATACGCGGGAACAGGGGGGGTCGTTTTAGGTCTTGAAATATTTCCATCCGGAAAATTGCGTATTTTAGATGTACAAAACTTTCCAACCCAATTGTTAGAAAATCTTAAAAAAGAAGCTGAAGCTGTCCAGAAGGACTTTCATGAATATCTATGCGATCAATATGCCATTGATATTATTATCAAGACGCATATTTTAATTCAAAACGCGCGTGCAATTGTCGTTCCAAAAACAATCGAGGAATGGACAGAATCTTTATCCCATCATTGGCAAAAGCGGTTAGAAGATGCATATGATCTAGCGATGCTTTCTAAAGATCCGATAAAAGTATTCAAGCTTTTAAAAGAATTTGGATCCTTTGATCAATTGCATAGGCTCTCGGGCAACACATCGAATATTGTTTTACAAGCCGCAACATGGGTCGCCTCACGCCTCAGATCTGAGCCCCCATCCAATCATCAGCAATCTAAACAATTTTGGATTGAGTTGGCTAAATCGTGGACAGCGTTCGTGAACGAGGGGCAGATCTATCCGGAAGCCGTGCAGATCGCATCCACATTGATTCAAGCAGACTGTTGCTTTTTGAGGTATTACGCGTCTAAGTTATTTCAAGCTCTCTTCAATAAAGGACATGGGTATCTAGAGGCAATTCAAGCGGCATCCACATTGCTTAACAACGACTTGGAATATCGCGATGATGCTCTCAAGTTATTTCAGACTCTATTCGATAAAGGCCAAGGTTATTCGGAGGCAATTCAAGCGGCATCCACAGCGATACAGTCAAAGCCCAATTCCTCTGTTAGATTGTTTCAGATTCTATTCGATCAAGGATATGGTTACCTAGAGGCAATTCAAGCGGCATCTACGGGGATGCAGTCGAATGAAAGTTTTGGCGCTTCCCGATTATTTCGGATTCTATTCGATAAAGGCCACGGCTATTCGGTGGCAATTCAAGTAGCCTCCACATTGCTTTCCCCGCATAACAGCTGGAGCCAATATAATAAAGCTCTTAAATTATTTCAGGATTTATTTGACAAAGGAGAAGGTTACTCGGAAGCAATTCAAGCGGCATCCACATTGATACAACTTAACAATAATTCGCAACACCACCGTTGTGCTCTCAAGTTATTTCAGGCTCTATTCGAGAAAGGACAAGGCTATCCGGAAGCCGTGCAGATCGCATCCACATTGATTCAAGCAGACTGTTGCTTTTTGAGGTATTACGCGTCTAAGTTATTTCAAGCTCTCTTCAATAAAGGACATGGGTATCTAGAGGCAATTCAAGCGGCATCCACATTGCTTAACAACAACTTGGAATATCGCGATGATGCTCTCAAGGACTTGGAATATCGCGATGATGTTCTCAAGGACTTGGGATATTGCGATGATGCTCTCAAGTTATTTCAGACTCTATTCGATAAAGGCCACGGCTATTCGGTGGCAATTCAAGTAGCCTCCACATTGCTTTCCCCGCATAACAGCTGGAGCCAATATAATAAAGCTCTTAAATTATTTCAGGCTCTATTCGAGAAAGGACAAGGCTATCCGGAGGCAATTCAAGTGGCGTCCACATTACTTCAAACAAACGACGATTTTACTCACGACTATGCTCTTGAGTTATTTCGGATTCTATTTGACAAAGGCCGCGGCTATTCAGAAGCCATTCAGGTAGCTGCCAAATTGATCCAATCGAAAGACGAGCTGTGGCAACGTCCGAATGCTCGCAAGCTGTTGCAGGCGCTATGCGACAAAGGCCAAGGAGACCCGGAAGCGGTTTCAGAGGCCTTTGCATTGCTTCAAGCAAATACTGAAGCGCCATTCAAGCAAGAGAAAGCAGACGCACAGGCAATTCAGGGAATCTCCGCAAACACGGGAGAGAAACAAGAGCTTGAGGACAAATCGACGCTGCCGGAGCCCCAAATCGCAAGTGATTTCAATACATCCGGGTTGTTGACCTGGTTGCATAATCAGTACGTGCGCGTCATGAGAAAGTCGAGAGGGGTGGAATGAATATAACCGGTTGTTTAAGACGTATTGGCGCGTATCTTCCGCCTCTCTCGCAACGAGCTTCTCACATTGATCCGCGTCTCTTTTTTCAGCAGGTCCACTTAAAAAATATTTTTACAACAGGTAGTCGCCCAAGAATACAGTGGTTGGGAAAGGCTGTTTTTTCTACAGGTATTGGCGCCGCGACTGCTTTTTATTTCTCTCGGCATAAAGTCAGCGCTCTTGATCATACTCCATCTCCGCTGCAAGAGGCAGATTTGTTTTTATGGCGTCCTTGTCGTGAGGGGAAAGCTTTGAGCGTAGAGGAGCGCCAATTTTTACAACAATGTACGGGATCTTTAGAGGATATTGCCAAACTTAGAGCATTGCTCGTTAAAAAAGGGGATTATGGGTGGAGTAGGTGGCCTTTAGAAATAGAGAGTTTTTTGAAAAAATTTCAGGGGCTTCAAAGTCTTGTCGATTGTTTGATCACCTCTAAAGACGGGGGGATTTTTGAGATAGGGAAATCTAATTTTGATACTTTATATCAAATTGCGCAAACAAGAGATGTCCATTTTTATTGGGGAGATCAGACGCAAGAAAGAGCTCTATTTTTTGAGCGTTTGCTGTCTGCGAGGAATTCAGAAACGTGGCCATGTTATGAAGCAGACCCCGGAATCTACATGATGCTGCGGACCCATCCGGCGCTTGCGATCGATTCGGATGCCCAAGGCAAAAGCGTTTTTTCATTGGCTGTGGAAGAAGGGTGTTCAAAAACGGCAAGAATCATATTAAAAGTAATAGAAGGGGAGGGTTGTCTTTTGTCGCAGGAGGACCGTTGGAATCGAATAGCTCTTTTGGATTTAGCCTCTTTTCGGGATGCCGATTTCATGAAATTGCCATTGCAAATGCGAAGAGCCATTTATCGGAGGGCAAATATTCATGGCAGCGAAAATGTCGTGGAGAGATTAAATGCGTTAGGAATGCCAAAAGAGAAGTTGCCTTCAGATCCATACCCTGAGTTCGTGTTGAATAGAGCAATGGATGTTCTGCAATCTAGAAAAGCGCTTGAGAGTTTTTTGGGTAGATTGCGAAGAGAGCGCCGTTTAATGACAACTGTAGAGTTTCAAACATTTCAATCTCAACTTTTAGAAAAATCGCCTAAAACAGAATTTATCAAAAAAAATCATTTGGGACGCCTGATCGGAAGAGATATTCTCGAACAAGCGATTCGGGATTTGGGGTTACAGCATGTGAAGGTGCCTCAAAAAATTGCGGTTGTGAACAACCATACGAGGATTCCGGGAGAGGTATCTTTGGAGACGGTATCATCGAGTAGTTGTGAAATATGTTCTCACGATATCACGGTCTATGCGCAAAAAATTGAACAAAGCGATAGAACGTTACATTGGGAAGAAATGAAGGAGCTTCTGACTTTAATTGAACATGCGCATTTTGGAGATATTTGGGGTCATAATTTTGTCGTAGCTAAAGATGGTGTATATTTTATCGATACTGAATATAAAAGTTTTTATCCTCTGGAATATGGGAAATTATTTCGTTTATCAAGTATGCTGGATCAAAAAGATCGAGGGAAGTTTGATCTATGGATTGCGCAGCATCGCTCTATGGACAAAAAGCTGCGAGCGAGCGAGTCGTGGTGGCAGCACCATGAAAAAGATCGTAAAGAGTTGTCAGAATATTTTGGGTGGGATAAACGGACATTGCCATTTCGA
>CAZQNB010000043.1:0-5695 GCA_964594545.1 uncultured bacterium
TTTTTCGCATACCTTAGAAGCTTGTCGAGGTCAGGTTTTCTGTCTTTGCTGGTCTTTAAATAAGCTTGCAACGCCTTTAAAGCGGTTTCCTTGTCCAGATAACGGAAAGAGTCCGCAACTGTCCGTTCCCGGTCGAAAATTTTGAGCTTCTGTCCACCGATTTTAATAGTGGTCTGTCCGAAAGAGATGTTCCGCATCCGGACGATGTGAGCATTTGCCCTGGTAGGGGAGGTGGTGGCATGGGGAATGGCAATCCAAAACTCCCTCATGATTTCATCTGTTAAACCGTAATAGCATAGAGCGGAAATAAGACAGATGACGCCGTTAGGGATGCTTAAAACAGTTACAGCAAGGTCTTCCCATTCGAATTCGGAGTCGAAATCAATGTTGATGATTTTATACATCCCTTTGCAGACCCGTTCGATCTGCCCCTTCGCGCAAAAATAGGCAAGCATCCGGGAAGGAATTCCCGCTTTCCTGCCTTCTGCGGAAGAAAAAACTGCTTTTTTAGACAGCGCTTTGAGCGCTGCCGAGTACTTGGATCTTGTCATACCCATAATGTAACAGAAAAACCCATTAACAGCAACTGGGTTTTTATGTTACATTTTAAGACAGGGGAATTTTTAATAATTCATTTAATATAAGGACGTTATGTTAAATGGTCATCAAGCCAGATGGGAAATGGTGGCCCTTGTTAATGAACTCGAATGGCTTAAAAATAGGCTGAAGAGAAATCCCCGATTTGGTAGCATCTTCCGACATGGCAAAAATGAAAACCGCAATTACTCCGACGCGCAGTGAAAACTACCCCGAATGGTACCAGGGAGTCTTGAAAGCTGCTGACTTAGCAGAGCATGCTCCTGTACGAGGGTGCATGGTCATTAAACCCTGGGGATATTCCATTTGGGAAAATATTCAAAGGCGCCTCGATACAAAATTTAAAGAAACTGGGCATGTCAACGCCTACTTCCCTCTCTTTATCCCTCTGAGCTTTTTGGAAAAAGAGGCGCAGCATGTGGATGGGTTTGCGAAAGAGTGCGCCGTTGTCACCCACCATCGTTTGGAGAAGGGGAAAGATGGCAAGCTCGTCCCGGCAGGGGAGCTTGAAGAGCCTTTGATCGTTCGCCCCACCTCGGAAATGATCATTGGCCATACCTTTGCCAAATGGATCGAATCGTATCGGGACCTTCCTTTGCTCATCAACCAGTGGTGCAATGTTGTCAGATGGGAGATGCGGACACGGATGTTCCTTCGGACAACCGAGTTTTTGTGGCAGGAGGGGCACACAGCCCATGCGACGCGGGAAGAGGCGGAGAAAGAAGCGAAGGATATGCTCGAGCTCTATTCAAATTTTGCCCATGAGTATTTGGCGATACCGGTCATTTGCGGCGATAAAACGGAAAGCGAGAGATTCCCAGGCGCGATTGCGACCTATACCATCGAAGCCATGATGCAAGATAAAAAAGCTCTGCAATCCGGTACATCTCACTTTTTGGGTCAAAATTTTGCCAAATCGTGCGATATTCAATTTCAAAATATAGCCGGAGAAAGAGAATTTGCTTGGACAACCTCTTGGGGTGTGACGACGCGACTGATCGGGGCTTTAATCATGGTGCATAGCGATGACGATGGTCTCGTTCTCCCTCCAAGGATTGCTTCAGCCCATATCGTGATTATCCCCATTGTCCATAATGAAGAGGCAAAAGCTTCTGTTCTTTCCTATGCAAAAGATCTGGCTAAAGAGCTTAGGGCCGTCTCTTATGATGGAGAGGGGCTGAAAGTCATTGTCGATGAAAGAGATTTGAGAGGCGGAGAAAAGAGCTGGTCTTGGATCAAGAAGGGCGTTCCTCTACGCATTGAAATCGGGCAAAGAGAAATTGAAGCGGGACTGTTTAACGTTGCCAGACGAGACAAGGCGCACAAAGATACGACGCCTGTGGCTCGGACAGAATGTTCTGAGAAGGTTGTCCAGATGTTGGATCAGATGCAAAAAAATCTTTTAGATAAGGCGAAAGCTTTTCGCAATGCAAATACAGTGGAAATTGACTCGCTCTCTGATTTTCACGCATTTTTTAGTGGGAAGGAAGATGAAATCAAAGGTGGTTTTGCCCTTTGCCATTGGAATGGAGATCCTGCAATTGAGCAAAAGGTGAAGCAAGAGCTCAATGTGACTATCCGCTGCATTCCTCACCATCTTCCTGCGAGAGAAGGAAAATGTCTCTTTACAGGAGAGAAAAGTTTACGTAGAGTTCTTTTTGCAAAATCATACTAGGAGATCATCTCATGCTAAGGTTTTTTGAAAAATATCAAAGGGGATTTTTTATCTTCGTGACTGTCATGGTCGTCGCTTCCTTTGCTTTTTTTGGCGTATTTGATGCGGTTCAAGGCAATGGTAGAGCTGAGGAAGATTTTAAAATCGGTGAGTATGCGGACGGGTCTCCTTTGATGCGGCTCCAGGTTTTGCATCTCTCCCGATTTATTGCAACAGACAGGGGCGACTTGATGTCAAAAGGTCATGGCCTTCCTAATTTATGCAATGACGGAGTGATTCGGAATGATTTGCTCAAAACCGGGATTTCAGATCTCTATGTATCCGACTATTTCGATTCTTTGAAAGGGGATTTGTCGCAAAGATTGGAGAGAGCCAAGCGCTATCGAGGATATGAAAATCCGGAAGCTCCCTTCATCAGCGCAAGATCCGTTTGGGATCGATTTATGCCTTCGATATCCGAAGAATTGGACGGTTTGAAAGCAGACGGAGAATTATCCGTTTCCACATTTTCAAGATTATCCCATCTTTATCAGAGCCAAGCTCTATGCCCTCCTGAATTTGTAAGGCGCGTCCTTCTGTTCTCCTCTCGCCAAGCGTCTTGGATTAAGAACGATCCTTATTTAGCTCAGGCAGATCTTTCTCTCTTTGGTTTTCATTCTTTGACCGACTGGTTTGGGTCGAGTTTTGTCGATCTTTCTGCGCAGTTTATTTTAAATGCAGCGAAAGAAGCCGAACTGAAGGGATATTCTGTAACAAAAGAAGAGGCAAAGGCTGATTTGCTCAAAAACTTCCAAGCCTCCCTGCAGCAATTAGCTGATGCAAAACATCCCTTAAATGAGACTTTTTCCACGCATCTTCGCTCTTTAGGCTTTGATGAAAACAGCGCATCTGAAATTTGGCGCAATGTATTGCTGTTTCGCAGATACTTTCATGGAGTAGGTCTTGCGACATTTGTCGATCAGAAGCCGTACCGCGATTTTGCCTCCTTTTCTAGGGAAGTGTCGATCGTTCAAAAATATGAATGGCCCTCTTCCTTGCATTTAAAAACCGCTCAAGATCTCATCGAATTTCAAGTCTATTTGCAGGCAATCTCTCATCGATTAAATGCTCTGTCTCTCCCTTCTGAATTTCTCTCAATTGAAACCATTGCAAAAGAAACGCCTGAGCTTGTCCAATCTCAATATAAAATGAAAGTGGCAGCTCTGTCTCTTGAAGAAGTGGGTCTTTGCGCAACAATGAAAGAAATCCTCGATTGGCAACTCGATGAGAACAATTGGAACCTGATTGTTTCTGCTTTCTCTTGGATAAAACCTGCAGATTCAGAGGCGTCTCGATTTGCTATGATCGACACGATGTCTATGGACAACCGATTGAGAGTCGATAGTTTCTCCCGAAACTTGTGGGCAAAAAACAATACAGACGCGATTTACGAGCAGCTCCAAAGCCTGCAGGGTGTTGAAAGGACTCTTTCTCTCGCACATAATTGGGCTTCTCTTCCGGGGATTGAGAAACCCCAAGAGTTTGCGGCTTTGTTGGAAAGCGCCTCTTCAGGCGTAGAAGAAGTAAAACCTCTCTTAGAGAGATATTCTGATAACGATCAGATTTTCTATCGATTCAATGCTGTTGAAAAGGTAGGCGATAGGCACGTCCTTACCTTTGAAGAGGCGAAAAATCTGGGCGTTTTAGAAATCATCGCCGATCGTTTTTTAGAATCTCAATACAAAAAAATACGGACTCAATACCCTTCCAAATTTCAAGTCAAGGAAGGAGAATGGAAATTGTTTAGCTCTGTCAAAGAGGAAGTGGCATCGATTGTGTTTGCTGATTTGATGAAACAAATCGGAGGCGAAAAAGAGACCCTTGCATATTATGCCTCTCATCGTTTAGAAATGCCTGCGAAGGAGGCATTGAACTCTCTCAAGCAAAATCCGGAAGATCCAAAATGGGTGAGGGGTGAAGATACAAATCTCCTTTCTCAGCAGTTTAAGTTAATAAAAAATGAATGTTCGATACAGAAAGCAGCAAAGGATGAGTGGATGAAAGAACAAGTATTTATCATGACGCCCAATGAATGGTCGCCTGTTTACGTCCCAACCGATGGGAATATTACTTTCTTTTATTTCGACAAGAAACAAGAGACCCAAGAGCCGATCCTTGATCAAATCTCTTTTGGAAAAGAGGTCATTGCAGCAGACGCTCAGCGGTATGTTGCAAAAACGTTGCTATCTAAAGCAAAGCAGAAAAAAACCATTGTCATCCCTGTATATAACAAGGAAATAGAATGAGCCTGTTTGACGATACCCCATCACTTTCTCCCGTACAATTTTTTGGTGTGACCGCCGATTGTCTATCTTCTAAAGGAAAATTTAAGCCGGACAAAGAGCATCTTCTCCCTAGCACAACGGACTTACTGGGCGAAACTTCTTTTGCCGATGTTTATGCCGGATGGAATGTAGATAAGCTCGTATTTTACTTTTCTATCCACGTTCCCTTTCAAAAAATTGGAGAGCCTGATTATAGAAAAGGGGATTGCGTAGAAATTTTTATCGATACACGCGATATGAAAACAAAAGGGGCTGTCTCTAAGTTTTGCCACCATTTTGTTTTTTTTCCCGCGTTAACACAGAATTTTTACGGCAAGGAAGTCACCCGTTTTCGAAGTGATGACATGCACCCGCTATGCCACCCGGAAGATCTTCAGGTAACCCCCAAAATTGAAGAGGATTTTTACTCTTTGATGATTGAAATCCCCTCCCACTGTCTTCATGGATATGATCCTTTAAGTTTTTCGCGCATTGGGTTTACTTATAGGATTAACAGAGCAGGAGCTCCTGCGCAACACTTTGCTGTATCTTCAGAAGAGTATACCATTGAGCTCCACCCGTCGACTTGGGGCACACTCAAATTGCAAAGGGAGTAATCTCATGCGCTATACTCAATCCCATGAATGGATTGCTGTAGACGGCAGCGTTGGCACTGTGGGCATAACGGAATATGCCCAAAAAGAGCTCGGCGATATCGTTTATATTGAGCTGCCAAAGGTGGGGAGCGATCTCAAGGCAGGTCAAGAGGCGTGCGTTCTCGAATCTACCAAGGCAGCCGTCGACGTGTATTCTCCCGTATCGGGCAGGGTCATTGCGGTGAATGAGTCTTTGCGAGGGGCTCCCTCTTCCTTACGAGGGGCTTCTCTTGCGATGAGTTGGTTATTTAAGATCGAGATTTCTGATCCTAACGAATTGGACCGTCTTTTTTCTGCATCTCAATATGAGACAATCCACGTAAAACGATAGAAGAAAATTTTAACCACAGAGATAGACACCACAGAGGCGGGGAGGCCCCGCGCCCCCAACAGAAGAAGCTGTTGTATGGTGCGGGGGCAACCCCCCACAGGTGGTGGTCTAAGAGGGGTTTAGTTTGGGAAAG
>CAZQNB010000043.1:5705-13403 GCA_964594545.1 uncultured bacterium
CCCCCATCCACACCCCCGGGGCGGGGAGGCCCCCCCCCCAACCCAAATGATTTTTTTATTTGTTGGGGGGCACCCCCGCCTCTGTGGTGTCTATCTCTGTGGTTCATTTTCGTAAAGAAAGATTGGATTCGCGTTTTATAAAGCATCGTTGTAAAAATTTAATTATTTTTTAAATATCTGTAAATTAGTGTATTGCGATAAACGCATTGATTTTTTTATTAAAATAATCTTTACGCAAAATTAACAAATAGTTTACTTCTAGTTTATAAACGGAGGTAAATATGCCAATCATTCAAGGTCATCTTCATTTTCATTGTTCAGGGAATAACTGTAGTAGATTTAGTTCATGCTGTCGTAATGAAGCAGAACAACCGGAGATATCTGTTGGGGGCTCTGATCATCGTGTGATTTACAGAGCGGGAGAATATCAGCTAAGAGGAGATTCTGCCTTAGCCGGAACAACTAAACAGAGAGCTGACGAAGACAGTAGCACAAGAAAGGTTTATGCACGTAATGTGGAGAAATTTGCAAAGCACCATGGTCTCTCGCCATCGGCTATCCCACCTTCTTTAATATTGCCGGAGAATAGACCTGTAAGGGTTGTAGATATTCTCATTAAAGACGCCTGGTTTAGAGGCATCGAGAATGCAAAAAAATCTAGGCCTTCAGTTGATGCGGCTGCAGCTGATTCAACAAATACAAGAATGAGAAGATCGTCCATTCAGCCTCTTGAAGCGATGTTTAAAGATCACAGATCTAAGAAAATTGCAGGCCAGCATATTGTTTGGGATCCGGAGAAAAAGGAATTGAAGAAAAGAAAAAAATCTATTTTGGATGTTTTTAGTAGCGCGGTAGATAAAAGTAATCGAGAAACAAGAACCGTGATGTGGGAATTTGTTGAGGCTTTTGCTAAAGAAAATGGGGTAGATCTAGCAACGGTTTCTCAGTTAATGCCAACGCTCACAGCCAAAGAACAAATTCATAAGCCATTGAAGCCAAAAGAATTGTTGCCTATCTTTTCATTTATTCAGGGTGTGGAAGCCATTTCTCAGTTGCGTTCAGGGAGCAATACGAGTTCATCAGTGAATGATGAAACAGAAAGTTCTCCGAACAGAGAAACTTCCTCCTTGGATGTAGAGGGCAGTACGCCCCCTGCTGAGGCAAATTCATCAGGAGATGAGTCCAATATAACGCGAACTTTTTCCAGTTTATATGGAAAGACTTCTAGAGAGAAAAACGCCCCAGACACTGAATGAGGGGTTTGCAATTTAGCATTTCTTCTATCGTTGGTTTGAAGCGATAGGTCCAATTCGTTGGGAGGATCGTGCCCGGAACATTGATCCTCTCATCGTTTGGATTTGTTGAAACAAGTTCCGGGAAGAGAGCGAGATACTCTTGCAAGAGATTGATGTGAAAATAGCTTGTTGTATTGTGAGCGTCGTAAAGCAGATCGAATCTTTGTTTTAAGGAAAGTTTAGGTTCATAGCTCCATGATTTTTGAGAAGCGAAGAGTTTTGCTTCCTCGGGCTCATTTGCCCACCACATCTCTAGCGTTTCAGAATCGTGCGTAGAAACCGTTGTGAGGCTATAGGGTTCATATTCACTCATGGGAATGAATTCTTTTCCCTCATGCCATCTTCTTTGCCATCTGACGACTTTCGTTCCGCAGATGCCAAATTCCTTTAACGTTCGAGGAACTTCATGGGGAATCGTTCCCAGATCTTCAGCAATGGGAAGCATGGAAGATGCTTCAATCATCATACTTAAAAGTTCTCTTCCCAACCCTTCCCAAAGATGGGGATCTTGGGGAATAAAGTGGCCGTCGATTGCCTCTTGATCTTTTGAAATGGCCCATATGCGAAAAAATCCAACGACATGATCGATCCTGTAGATGTGATACAGATCGCTTGCAACGCTGAGGCGCTGCTTCCACCACGCAAAGTTTTCATTTCTCATAGCTTCCCAGTTAAAGAGGGGAAAGTTCCACTTTTGTCCGAGCCTGTTATAAAAATCAGGGGGAGCGCCGGCTACAAAATCTTGCCGAAAAAGGTTGCCATGTTCCCGAACATCTGCGCTATTTGCGTTCAGGAGTACGGGGATATCTCCTACAATAAAGCATCCCTGTTCGGATGCGTAGGCGCGCACTTTTTCCATTTGTGAAAAGCAAAGATACTGGAGAAAGAGGTAGAAGTTGTTTGGGTATATACCCTTTTTAAATTCGGCGTAGGCGGTGATCCATGAGGCGTGTTTCCGGATGAAGTTTTGATAGGCTGTTGTTTCTGCGGCATCGAGAAATACTTTTTGATAATAGCGATAGAGCCAGGAGAGTTTCATTTGCTTGACTTCCAAAATGGCTACTCGTTTCGTGTCGTTGCATTGTTTTAAAGGCGTTAATTCGTAAGCGAGAGAGCCTGCAGAGGGAAGGCTTGAGAGGCTTAAATATATAGGATCGAGTGCGCAGGAAGAAATAATATTGTAGGGGCTTGTATCATTTCCGGTGTCGTTGATCGGGAGCAGCTGGATCGTATCAAAATGGATTTGCTTACAAAATTCGACAAGCTGCAGAAGGTCGAGAAATTCTCCAATACCGCAGCTTTGTTCCGTACGAATTGCGGAGAGGGGAACCGTGATGCCGTGATGATGTTTTAATCCAATCTTCTTCCAATGCTCTTCCGTCTTCAAGATTTTATACCGAATGGGATGCTTTTTTCTAATTGAGGCGGGCCTGCCTGTCCACTATCAATGGCTTTTTGCCAGCTGCTTGCCAGTTCAAAAAAAGCGCCAAAAAGGAGAGCCACTTTTTCTCCAGACAAGATACCCACCGGGTATATCTGGTGCAAGCTCAAGTGGTTTGTCATCTCGATATAGCCAAAAATGCCTTGGTTTGGATCGGGAAGGTTGTTGAATTTCAGCGCTTCAGCTAACACATTTTCCCGAAATTTCCCGGGGGGAAGTGAGATCACTTTGGTGAAAAAAAAGAGGTTTTCTTGGGTAGGATCAAGCTCTAACTGAATCGTGAGAGGGGGAATCGATATGGATACTGCGTTGTATTTGTCCGGATGAAGGGAGAGTCCAAAAATTTTCCCGAGTTCCGAGATAAGTTCAGAAAATCGGTCGGTCATTTTTTATCCTTTTTTTTCTTCTTTTCTTTTTCTTCTTCGAGCTTTTCATCCAATTGTTCTAGCGTATCGACAAACGCTTTAGCAAGTTCGTTTTTGTGTTGGGGATTGCGGTAGTATCTCGGAGCAATTTGTCTCAGCGCGTCATACATTTGGGAGAAGATGAGAACTTGCGCTTTGAGTTCTTCCTCAAGGCCAAGGATTTTAGCAGTTTGTATGATTTTTTCTGCGTTGATGAATCTTTCCGCGAGCATTTTGACAAGAAGTCTCGATAGAGTCTCGAAATTCAGCTGCCCCGGTCTGTTGACATTAAAGGCTCGGAGTTGATTTTCAATGAGCTTCGTCCTCGATTGGAAAAAGCGGAAAATCCCCAAAATTCCTTGTAAAGATCTTGTCTCTTCCAGGAGCCGTGCGAGGTCTGCTCGATCAATTGAAGGCCCTTTAGATTTGAGATCTGCGCCTAAAGAATGGAGGAGAAAGGCGATCAAGGGTTTGAGTTTGCTGTACGGGAATTTTTCAGCGAGCTCATCAAAGAGTTTTAATGGATCTCTTCTATTTCCTGTAACATCTCGATAGATATCGCGAAGTGATGTGGGAGAGCCGAGCCCTTCTTCGGAAAATTGCCTTGCTAAAGCGCTAATATTGCGCCCCGACTTTACTTGCCGTTCATAATTTCGGTTGAGGAGATCTTTTGTTTTTTTTAGCTCAAGGATAAGAAGGGGCCCTGCTGTCTCAATGAGGAAATCGAGGGCTTCGTCAGCCAGCGCCGGGTCCGGATAGATAGAAAAAACTTTGGCTAAAATCTCTTCCGGAGTGTCTCCCTCTTTGATGAGGCTTTGTAAAATAGCTAAAGTGCGCGAGCTTAGTTCCGGATTGTTTTGTTGGAATCTAGAGGCGGTTTCTTCTGAGGATTCAACGCCCACGACTTTAATTTCTTCGGGATTTTCTAACTGTTCTTTATTTTGCGCTGTTTTTAGTTTATCGAGTTCCCGGAACCTTTGTGCCATGTTCATCGGGTTAAACAGGGTGTTTTCTACATATTGGGAGAGATTCCCTTCGCTTTCCACAGCCTTTGCCACCGCAAGCCTAGCCTCTTGCTGAATGAGGCGAACAGCCTGGTTGTTGCTGGGAAGAATATTGGAAATATCCGGATCTGCCATTAGCGTTCCTTGCGCAACTTAAATGTTATGAACAGGATATTAGGATGGACAGGATAAAAAAAAGGGACTGCTTTGCAGCGAAAAAATATCCTGTCCATCCTAATATCCTGTTATTTCTTTACTGCCTGTTTTGTTTTTACGTTAGTTGTACTCTCCCGAGAGGCTGAATTCTGATTTCAGGAACAATTTCCTGGAAAGAGACAACGGGAAGGTCGGGGAATTCCCCTTCAATCAATTTACGGGCAAATCTGCGCACATCGATCGCGGTTAAGAGCACAGGAGGCTGCCCTCCGGGAGGCGTCGGGTGGATGGTCGTTCTCAGCGAATGGAGAATCAGTTGGACAGAATCGGGATCAAGCGCAAGATAGGAGCCTGCTGAAGTTTGTTTAATCGCGCCTCGGATCATATCTTCAATTTCAGGATCCAAGAGATAGACCGATAATACGGATTGGCCCAGAGAATATTTGTAGCTGATGTACCGTTTGAGAGAGGATCTGACATATTCTGTCAGTAAGATGGTGTCTTTTTCTGACTGGGCCCATTCGCTGAGTGACTCTAAAATAGTTCGGAAATCTTTGATTGAAATTTGTTCTTGTACAAGGCGTCTTAAAATTTCTGTCATTTTTTGCAAGGGGACAAGGCGCGTGACCTCTTTGATGAGATCGGGAAATGATTTTTCGACAAATTCAAGCATGGCTCTTACCTCTTGAATCCCGATAAATTCACTTGCATACTGACGATAGAATTTCGAAAGGTGCAGGATAATGACTTCAAGCCCTGTCCAAAATCTAATCCCTGCTTTTTGCAGCACTTCTCTATATTTTTCATCCACCCAAAGAGCGGGCATGCCTAAAGTTCCTTTCGATGCCGTGAAGGGGATGTTATATCTTCGGAGGGTTTCTTCCAGTTCGTTTGTGAGGAAGTTTTTCAATAGAATTTTTCCTCGCACGATCGGCACTTCATTGAGGTGAATCGCATATTCTGATTTGTCTAAAGATTGCGAATCGGTTCTTACATGGACTCCGGGGAATCGAACGCCTAAATCTTGGTAGAGGGAGTGGCGCATTTTGGGAATCATCTGATCGATGAAGCTAAGTCCTTGTTTGTCTTTGCGCAAGTTAAGAGAAATGGCAGATCCAATTTCTAAGACGACAGGGAGGGTAAGGGCAAATTCTTCGGCGCCACCTGCAGACATGGCGTGGCCGGGAACGTCTGTTTCCATCGCGGAAATTCCTGCGGCGGCCTTGGCCGCAATCCGTTTGGAATTTTTTAAAAATACGTACCCTGTGCCTCCTATGAGGCCTGCAAGAGAAAGGAAGGGCCAGGCAGGGAATCCCGGGATAAAGGCCATAAGACCGAGAATTGTTCCGGTAATTGTGAGCGCTTTGGGTTGCTTGAGGAGCTGCTCTGAAATTTCTTTGCCCAAGTGGGTGTCTTTTTTCTCGCTCGATACCCGTGTTGTTACGATACCTGCAGAGATTGCAATCATGAGAGAGGGGATTTGAGAAACAAGGCCGTCCCCAATCGAGAGGAGGGTGTAGATTTTTGCGGCTTGGCCAGCTGTCATGTGATGTTGGGTCACTCCGATGATGAGGCCTCCGATGATGTTGATGACGGCAATCACAATCCCTGCAATGGCGTCCCCTTTAACGAATTTCATCGCTCCGTCCATCGCTCCATAGAGTTGGCTCTCTTTTGTCAGTCCTAGGCGGTATTCGCGCGCTTGCTGTTGGTCGATGATGCCGGCGCGAAGGTCGGCGTCGATTGACATTTGTTTTCCCGGCATGGCGTCCAAAGTAAAACGGGCAGCAACTTCAGCTACCCTTTCCGCGCCTTTTGTAACCACGATGAACTGGACAATGGTGATGATCAGGAAGACGACGCCTCCCACGACATAATTGCCACCGACTACGAAGGTTCCAAACGCGTGAATAATCCGTCCGGCGTTGTGATGCAATAAGATCTGCCTTGTGGAGGAAATGTTCACACCGAGTCGGTAGAGGGTGGTGATCAAAAGAAGCGAGGGGAAGATCGAAAGGTGGACAGCCTTTTGGATATAGAGCGAGACAAACAGAAGCGAAATAGAGACGGCGAGGTTAATGGAGATCAGGATATCGATGACGTGGGGAGGAACGGGGAAAATGAGCATCATGATGATCGCGACAACGATTACGGCAAGCATGATGTCGCTGGACCTGGAGACTAAGGCAAGGGCTCTGTCTCCGCCTAAAGTTCGGTATGTTTTTTCAAGAAATTTATTCACGCTCTTCCTACTTAAATAGCTCTGTATTAATATCCGGATTATTTTCCAAAGAGTCAATCCATTTTAAGATTTCAGCCACGGCTTGATACGTATCTTCGGGTATATAATCGGAGATTTTCCCTTTTGCGTATAGAGCTCTTGCTAATTCTACATTTCGCATGATTGGGATTTTGTTTTCGACACCTATTTTTATAATTTGTTCCGCCATCAGGCCAACGCCCATGGTAATAATCGTCGGCGCAGGCTCTTCTTCCGGATTGTATTTGATGGCGACAGCGATATGGGTTGGGTTTGTGATGATGGCTCTTGCTTTTCTCGCGCCCCCCGGACCTTCTTGATAGGCGATTTCCCTCTGCAACTGCCTTCTTTGCCCCTTGATCAAGGGGTCCCCTTCAGTATCTTTATATTCCTGCTTGATTTCGAATTTTTCCATCATCATTTCTTTCGCAAAATTCTTCTTTTGGAAGGCGAGGTCAAAAAGAGCGACGAGGAGAAAAAACAAGCCTACCTGGATTGCTGCTTTTACGAGAAATTCGTGGACCACAGCCGCGCTGCCGGCAATGGGGAGGAGGACGGACGAAATGATTTGGGGAAGCATATTCATGATGATGAAATAGATGATGATCCCGGCGCCTGTAATTTTGACAACGGATTTGATGAGTTCGATGAGAACTTTTAGTTTGAATTTTTGCTTGATCCCTTCTATCGGGTTGAGTTTTTTGAGGTCGAATTTCATTGCTTCAAAGGAAAATACCGGGCCCACCACAAGGAAGCTCACAAGGAGGCCGACTACACAAACAAAGAGCATGATGGGGAAGCTGCAATTGATGATCACCTGGAGAGCTGAGAGGAAATAGGTGGGGATTTTGCTTTCAAAGTCTGTTTGAGCGGTCGATACTTCCCGGAAAATGGAAATGGTAAAAGATCCGATCTGTTCGAAGAAATAGGACATGAAGATGAGCGTTGAGGAAATGGAGACGATGAACGTGAAGGCAGCCGGCAAGTCTTGGATCTTTGCTACTTGACCCTTTTTCCTTGCGTCCTTGAGTTTTTTTGGTGTCGCCTTTTCTGTTTTTTCTGCCATCTGTATACAGAAGATACCTTAAGAATCGGCTTATAGGCGAGAGCATTTTCGAAAACAGGGAGCGATTTCAAA
>CAZQNB010000044.1:0-13040 GCA_964594545.1 uncultured bacterium
TTTAGATCGGCATTAAGGAAAATTGGTGAATATTTAGCTCTTAATGTATTAAATGAACTTGAGAAGGAGCAATTTTCGATACAAACTCTAACGGGAGCTACTGCCTATCACAATTTTATATAGTTCCGGGTCTTGGGGATGCAGGAGATAGATCTTATGGTGAAAAATATTATCGGTAATGGGTTCATTATCTCAGGTCATAGGGGCTGTCAAAGCCTCTATCCCGAAAATACGCTCGATTCGTTTCGCGCTGCAATTGAGCTCAATATTCCCTTTGTGGAGCTTGATCTTTTGGCCTCGCTTGATGGAAAGATTGTCATCCACCATGATTTTCTTATTCAAAATCGGCCCGTTCATTCCTATCCGCTTCAAGAGCTAAAAAAATTCGATTGTGGAAAAGTAAACCCGGCCTTTCCCTTGCAAAAGCCGTCACCTCTCGCCCAAATGCCTCTTTTAAGCGAGCTTTTTGACATGGTGAAGAAATCAACGCATCCAAATGCAAAGAAGATTTGTTTTAATTTAGAGATTAAAAGCGATCCCAAACATCCTGAATATACAATGCCCCTAGAGCATTTCATTTCCGGAATTATGGATGTTGTAAAAAGATGTGGTTTTGCATCGAGAGTGTACTATTCATCGTTTGATCCTGCAGCGTTAGTAGAGATTGCAAAACAAGATCCGCAGGCGATCCTCGCTTTACTCTATACCACTCGAGAAAAAATCGATTGGATCCATCCTGTGTTGAAGCGCTGCCTTGATCTAAAAGCGCGCATCTTATCTCCTCACGAAAGCTTGCTCAATCCAGAAGTCATGCGGGAGATCAAAAAGATAAAACTGCTTGTGATCCCGTGGACAGTGAATGATCCAAACAGGTTCAAAGAGCTTGTCGCCATGGGAGTTGATGGAGTAATATCCGATTATCCACAGAAACTGTTAACATCCGCTGCCGGACATGAGTACAACGGGGATGAGATAGTCGGGCTCTAGCGTGTAGGTTTTGCTTGGCGTAATGTCAATCCAGTTCGTGGTATAGTCGGGATCATTAGATCCATTTGACCAGACAAGAACGCGAAATATCTGCGCATTTTTAGGAAGGGTAAGGTTCGTTTTTCCTGTCTGAGAAATTGTTTGCAATGTGCCCGGCTTTAGTTTCTCGCCATGCATCATCGCTTGATTATTCTCACCCACTTCTCGTGCGGAGATAGCCCATTGTACGGCCATTTTTGATTGTTTTGTTGGATAGGCCGTCTGATTATCGAGAGTGATCGACTCTCCAAATAGAGCTGTTGTTAAGAGAAGACATGGAGCGAATTTTATCATAGTTTTACCGTTTTTTAAGTTATTTGGTTATGATCCCTTCTTGGGGCTCGCATTCAGGATCGGCATTGATTTCCGGCGCTTGGAGAGGGAAGACTCCTTCCGAGCAGAGAGTGGGAGATCGTCCTTTTTGCTTAAACACCCCTTTGGGGAGGTGGACAGTGACGTTTTTAATCATGATGACGGAGCCCCCGAGTACATTTACAGCATGTTCTTCTCTAAGCCCAAACCAACTTGTAGTGGGACATTTTCATAAACGTTTTGGTTTGGATGTATTGGAACTTAGAACACCACACCTAGATATTGGGGCAATAGGTGTTAGAAGGTTCTTCCCTCCTAATATAGTGGATTAAGTTTATTTGCTTAGCTGTCTCAATCTTGGATCTAGACAATCTCTGATTGAGTTGCCCAAGAGATTAAATGAAAACATCGTGAGTGTAATCATCAGGGATGGGAACAAGATGCGCCAGGGGTAATAACGCATGGCGCCTAGGCTGTCGCTCACCATCACGCCCCAGCTAGCTGCGGGCGCTTGGACGCCAAGGCCGATGAAGCTTAAAAACGCTTCTGTAAAAATCGCGGTCGGTATCGTGAGTGTCATCGTCGCAATGATCGGTCCCATCGCATTTGGGATGAGGTGGATGAAAATAATGCGGAAATGGGATGCCCCCATTGAATGCGCTGCAGTTACGTAATCGAGGTTTTTGAGTTGAAGCACCTGCGATCTACAAATCCGAGCCATGTTGATCCACCCTGTGCAGGTCATCGCAATCAAGATAGTTAGAATGCCGGATCCGCGCACGACGGTGAGGAGGATCACGACAAGGAGATAGGGGATGGCATAGAGAATATCGCAAAGGCGCATCATGCACTCATCTGTTTTTCCCCCCAAATACGCGGCAATTGTTCCGTACAATACGCCAATGGCTCCGTCGATGAGAGCCGCAGTAAGGCCGATGAAAAGCGAAATTCGGGCTCCCCAACAAATGCGGGTAAAAATATCTCTGCCCAAATCATCAGAACCAAACCAAAATTGGGCAGAGGGAGGGGCGTTTGTAAAGTCAAGATGGATCGATGAATAAGAGTAGAGGGAAAGGGAGGGGCCAAATAGGGCCATGAGAGCAATGATTGTAAGGATCAGAAGGGAAATTCTTGAGGGAATATGGTTCCATAATCTACGCATAAGCACCTGATTTTTTTCTGATGCGGATCCGAGGATCGATCCATGCATACAAAAGATCGATGACAAACATAGAGATCATTAAAAATGCGCTAAAGAAGATCGTAAGTCCAATAATTAGGGGATAATCGCGCGCATTAATACTATAAATCATCCATTGACCAAGGCCAGGTATGGCAAAAATCCGTTCGATCATAAAGCTACCAGTCAATATCTGGGACGTAATGGGTCCCAAATAGGTCAGCGTCGGAAGGAGGGCATTGCGAAGCCCATGCCGCATGGAGACGAGAAAGAGGGGAAGTCCTTTTGAAAGAGCCGTCTGTATATAGTCTTGCTCTAATACTTCGACCATATTGGACCTAATGAGGCGCGCAATAAAGGCGGTCGGCAAGGCTGCAAGCGCAAGAGAGGGGAGTATCGTATGTTCAAAGGTTCCCCACCTAGCGACGGGCAATAAATGGAGCTTCATGCAGATAATGAACTGGAAAAGGCTCGAGAGAACAAAGTTGGGAACCGAAACGCCGATTGTAGAGATAATCATTGCGCTCGTGTCTTGCCACTTATTTCTTCTGATTGCGGCCCAGGTGCCAAGAAGAATACCGGAGGGTATGGCAAAAATTAATGCTTGCAATCCCAGCCTTGCAGAAATGGGGAACCCATCGCGAATAAATTGATTAACGGTCCTTCCTTGATAGACGATCGAGGTGCCCAGATTCCCGTGGATAAGTTCGTTTAAATATTTCCCATACTGAACATAAAGGGGTTTGTCGAGGCCGTAGTAAGCATGAAGAGATTTAAGAATCTCCGGAGGGACGTTTTGTTCTCCAATAAAAGGGTCTCCGGGGATGCTGTGCATAAGAAAAAAGGTCCCTGTGACTACGCACCAAAGGGATAGCGCAAGTATAAGTATTTTTTTTAAAAGATGCGTCAGCATGGACGCAAGCTTAGCATTTTCTGTTTTTGGTATCCATTTTAAGTTTCCATATGTCTAACTATTAATGAGATGCGTTCATTTGTTCGATTTTTGACGCTTTGAACCCGTCCAAACGCCGATTCTTCAATCACGAGCGGTATATTTGAAATTTATGTGATTTACTATTTAAATACATTCATTTATAATAACATTAATTATGATAACGATAAATTGCTTAAGAGATCTTAGAAAATACTCTCAGGAGAATGGGGGCGCCCTCTGTTTAAAAAATTATTCCGGCTATCTTTTGTCGGTAAATAGTTTCCCGGAAGGAATTAATCACCTCGTTTTGTTAGATTGCTCTGAACTGCATTATGTTACAGGGAAGTTTCCGGAGAGTCTTAAGAGGCTCGAAATTTACAATTGTCCAAAAATTTGCAGATCAGCAAACCTTGTTTTTGGCAAGGCATTTCAAACCCTTATTGTTCACGAGCCGGAAGTGAGCGCGAATCCTTTTGGGTTTGGGCCCACGACTCTGGGTATTTTAAATGAGAGTTTCTCCCCTTCTCCATTCACCTTGTTGAGAATTTGTGACCAAAATCTTATGGGAGGTGTCGTGAAGTTTGTACGTACTGAACCGCCACCTAATTTAGGGATCTTGCCGGTTCCTGAGGAATTGTATATATAAAATCTTGATCTGGAAAGTGGGGCGGGCTATAATGGCCCGCCTATGTTGGACAGAAATCTAAATTTTAAGAATAAATTTCATTTTACATCTTTAGGATGCGCGCGCAACCTTGTCGATAGCGAGGTTATGATCGGGATTTTGCTTAAGGCCGGATACGAGGCGACGCCTGTATTGGAAGAGGCCGACTTCCTCGTTGTGAATACCTGCGGATTCCTTGAATCTTCTAGGCAAGAAGGCGTTCAGACAATCGATGATTTATTCCTCAATAAAAAACCTGACGCCAAGGTGATCGTTGCCGGCTGCATGGTCCAAAAACATAGCGGCGAACTCAAAGATAAATTCCCCCACATTCACTATCTGTTAGGCTCAGGCGATGTAGAAAAAATTCTTGAAGCGGTCCAGGCCGGATCTCCCGGCGATGCGGTCACGATGGCTAGAAGTTATCTAGAATGGGGCGAGGTGCCTCGGACACTTTCCACACCTAAGCATTATGCCTATTTGAAGATCGCAGAAGGGTGTAAAAAACGGTGCGCTTTCTGCATTATCCCGACGATTAAGGGACCCCTCAAGAGTAAGACCGAAGAGCAGGTTTTGAAAGAGTTTCGGGCTCTTTTAGGTCAGGGCGTTTTTGAGGTTATTTTGATCGCGCAAGATCTCGGAGATTTTGGCAAAGACCGGAAAGAAAAAGGATCTCTTGCGAGACTTCTCCGTTCCATGCTCGAGGTAAAACAAGATTTTTGGCTCCGCCTTCTTTATCTCTATCCGGATGAAATCGATGATGAGTTAATTCAGATTATGAAGAGCGATCCTCGTATTTGTCCCTATCTCGATATGCCGATTCAACACATCAACGATACAGTTCTTAAATCCATGCACCGGATGACTTCAAAAGAACAGATCATCTCCATTATTGAAACTTTGCGAAGAGAAGTACCGAATGTTTCTATCAGAACTTCTTTAATGGTGGGTTTTCCGGGAGAAACCGAAGAGCAGTTTGAAGAGCTTCTCGATTTTGTAAAAAAATATCCGCTAGACAACGTCGGCGTTTTTAAATTTTCGCTTGAAAAAGAGGCCTACGCAGCAAAATTGCCGGATCAAATATCGGAAGAGATAAAACAAGATCGTTTCGACCGATTAACAAAGGCGCAATTAAAAGTTGTTAGAAAAAGACAAAAGCAGTGGATTGGACGTAAAGTGAACGCCGTTGTTGAAGGCTTTCACCCGGAATCCCAAATGCTTTTGCGTGCGCGTCATAGCGGGCAGTGCCCCGATATCGACGGACAGATCATCATCAATGATGGGCGTAAAGTCAATGCCTTTGGCAAGGTCTATGAAGTGGAAATTACAGACGCAACCGATTATGACCTGATCGGAACTGTTTTAGGACCTGTAGGATGCAAGAAAACCAAGCTCGCCTTACTCTAAAAAAAGGGAAAGAACGCCCGATTCTCCAAAGACACCATTGGATCTACTCCGGCGCGATTGCAAAGATTGTCGCAGGAGAGGCTGGTGCCGTGGCTGAAGTGTATGCCGCAAGCGGTGAAAAGCTTGGGCTTGCTCTTCTCAATGAAGGGCATTCGATTGCAGCTCACATGATTGCCTTTGGCGCAGAATCTGTAAGCGAAGCTCTGAAGAATCGCCTTGAAAATGCAGTTTCTCTGCGCAAGAAATGGTTCGATCCGAAAATAACAAACGCCGTTCGTTTGATTAACGCAGAAGGGGACGGGATCCCGGGGCTCATTGTCGATTCCTATGCAGATGTTCTCGTCATCCAGATTTCCCATCCCGGAATAGAGAAACTGAAAGAAGAGATTGTTTCTCTGCTCATCTCTCTTTGCAAGCCAAAAGCAATCTACGAGAAATCCACCTCTTTTCTCCGTAAAAAAGGGGGGATGAAAGAAGAAAGGGCGCATATCTATGGCGAAGTATGTCCCGATGTTGAAATTCTGGAAAATGGGATTTGCTATTCCGTTGATCTGATTGAAGGGCAGAAGACAGGCTTTTTCCTCGATCAAAGAGAGAGCCGAAGTTTAGTTGCTAGCTTATCTAAAAACAGAAGAGTTTTGAATTGCTTTGCCTATACGGGAGGCTTTTCTTTAGCAGCCTTGTCCGGCGGCGCTGTGCATGTCGATAGCGTAGAAATAAGCGCGAAATGTGAGGCTCGATTAGAAAAAAATATTGAGCTCAATTCCTTGCCTCAAGATCGTCACCAATTTATTTGCGCAGATGTGTTTGATTATTTAAAAACATCTGACTGGAACTATGATCTGGTGATCTTGGATCCTCCGGCATTTGTGAAAAAACGGGATGATGTGGCAAAAGCGTTTAGAGCGTATAAGGACATGAACGCGTATGCGATGTCGAAAATGGCTCCAAACACTCTTCTTCTGACCTGTTCCTGCTCTTACCATATCGAAGAGAGCCTTTTCCAAAATATCTTGTTTCGGGCAGCAAATGAAGCAAAACGATCTGTTCGCATCGTAGGTCAGCACCGTATTGCAATCGATCACCCTGTATCGATTTTCCATCCGGAAAGCGCCTATTTAAAAAGCTTCTTATTAGCCATCGAGTAAAAAATATAGGTTCACCATGCTTTCTCAGGCAGTTCTTTGTGTAGCCTCGTTATTTCTCATTGAACCGATAAAGTACAAGAAGGGGGAAACGCGCACGCAGGAGTTGATTCCAACGGGTGACATTATTGGCGAAGGTTGGGGGTCGAAAGTTGCTCTCTTTGCTAAAGATCCTGAGAGGTATGTTGTAAAAAAAAGTATTTGGCCTCTAGAGAATGAGTATTGGATCGGAAGATCTCTCAATCATAAAAATATTGTCAAACCCAGGGGCTTGTTCATCAAAGAAATTCCACTCACTGATGAGAGAATTGCTAAATTGATGAGCGATAAAAAATGGAGCCGGGAGCGCTCCTATGATTCTTTAATTAAAGATCAGGCACTTGGAAAACCTTTGTGTCTCTACAAAATGGTGATGGATAGAGTCTTTGGTAAAACTCTCGATACATATTTTGGGGGAAATTTAGATTCATCGATTGTCAAATCTCTTTTAACTGAAGCAAAAGATAGCTGCCTTTATCTATTTGATCAAAAGATAAAGCTCCAGGCAATTCACGGAGAAAATGCGATGATTTGCAATCGGTCGCATGAGTTAATGATTATCGATTTAGGGCACAGGAAGGTGGATGAAGATCCTGCATCGCGAGGTTTTGATCTCCTTAGAGGCGTCCAAAGACTGATGTTCAATATTATTTCGACAAGCTCTTTATATCATGTGGGAAGAGATTCTAATCTCACCCAGTTTAACTCGTCTGTTCCCAACCTTTGTAAGCAAGATGCGATTCCCTCAAAAGCCACCCAAGAAGTCGTATTTACTCATTTAACCGATAATGATTTTAGAGGGAAAAGCGAGCTTGAGATCCGGGTGATGTTAGAAGAATATTGTGATGGAGTTTTGAAACTATTTTTGCTCTGTAGCGGACAAAAAAATTGAAACGCAAAGACGCTAAGAAAAATAGCCTTTGCGTCTTTGTGTTTCAATTTTTTTTGTCTTCTTCTTCTGAAATCGAACTTTTGATATAACTCAAGTATTGGACGTAACAGGGAATTGAGGGTATGGGTTTTTCGCAGATTCAAAAATTGCTAGGCGCATCATGTGATTCATTATTAAAACACACCTGTAAGACGATCCCGAAAGAAATGCTCCATATACCGGGATCTGACTGGGTCGATCGGATTTTTGGGGTGAGCGATCGCAATATTCGCGTTCTTCGAAATTTACAATCTCTCTTTGGCTCAGGTAGGCTTGCGAACACCGGATACCTTTCTCTTTTACCTGTCGACCAAGGGATTGAACATACAGCCGGCGCATCGTTTGCGCCAAATCCGGAATATTTTGATTCGGAAAATATCGTCCGCCTTGCAATAGAGGGGGGCTGTAATGGTGTGGCTACGACACTGGGCGTTTTGGGAAGCGTGGCTAGAAAATATGCCCACAAAATTCCCTTCATTATGAAATTCAATCACAATGAATTGCTTTCCTATCCCAATACTTATGATCAGACAATGTACGCCTCTGTCAAGCAAGCGTATGAAATGGGGTGCGCAGCAGTGGGCGCAACAATATATTTTGGATCGCCGGAAACAAGACGGCAAATCACAGAGGTAAGCCAGGCTTTTGCTCACGCACACGAGCTGGGAATGGCAACCATTCTTTGGTGCTATTTAAGAAATCCTGCCTTTAAGACAAAAGACGTAGATTATCACGACGCAGCAGATTTAACAGGCCAAGCAAATCACTTAGGCGTCACAATTGAGGCGGATATCATCAAGCAAAAGCTCCCCAATTGCAATGGGGGATTCAAAGCGCTCAAATTTGGAAAGACCTCTGACAAGATGTACTCTACTCTATGCACAGATCATCCGATTGACCTCACCCGCTATCAGGTGATGAATAATTACATGGGACGGATGGGGCTCATTAATTCCGGAGGCCCATCAGGAGAAAATGATTTATCAGAGGCTGCGATCACCGCTGTCATCAATAAAAGGGCCGGGGGCATGGGCCTCATTTCCGGCCGCAAAGCCTTCCAAAAGCCGATGAAAGAAGGGATACAGCTTTTACACACGATTCAGGATGTTTATCTATCTCGAGAAATTGGCCTTGCTTGACGCAAGGTTCGTATGAAGGCATCCTCCCAGATATCATAGTCTAAATGGAAAGCTTCATCTCTTGCTCTATAGGCTTTAAGTTCTTTGTACTGAATAGAATCTGAATTGTTTCTTGCGATATCAAAAAAATTATCCGTAAACCGAAGAATGAAATCTAGAACTTTTTCGGGTATTAAGCCTTGCGTGTCGGGATTGTTTAGGCTCACAGCTCTATATGTTATAACACTTTCAAGAGCATTTAATCGAGATTGTGCAATGACGGGCATAGTATACCTCTTTCGAAATTCAAGTTCTGTCTGTTTTTAGGTTCTTTTGAGCCGATTTTTCATTTTTTTATCGAAAGAGGTCTAGTGTTATGGGGCTGAGGCCTCAAGGACAAGTTTTTTCTGCGCAAATTCTTTGTTGAGCGATCGAACAGAGAATATCCAGAAGAGAACTGTGCATCCGATGATCGGAATTAAGTATTGAGTGATTGAAAGGACCGATCCCGTTCCTGCCATTTGAATCAATACGATCTGGATCCATGCAGCGCCGGATTTCCCAAGTCTTGCTCCAACAACGTCGATCGCTGCTTTCCCTTTCACTTTTGATTCCGTATCAAGTGGGATATAAGCCATTTCTTTTGTCGAGTCAAAGAACGCATATTTCATCACTTTAGTCGAGACGTTTTGGAAAGCTCCAAAGAGGACAATCAGCATGAGAGGGCTCATATTGAATGTCCCTGTAAGCGGAGCGATCCACTCCGGATTGAGGAAGAGGGTGAGGAAGGTAAGACTTGTCAATCCAATCACGACGGGGGGGAGGAGCGCGCAGAATCGCCATCCGGTTGAACGGATAAAAATCCCGCTAAAAAATAGGGTGATGGTAAATGAGCAGACTCCGACCCAAGAGCTCACTCCCGCCATAAACGATTGGTAGGCGCCGGTTTCCGGATACACCATTTTGAGGTTCGCCTTCCAAGTGACTTCCGTGAGGTTGATGGTCAGTCCATAGGCGATCACCATGACTGCAATCCAGCGCAGGTAAGGCGATTTAATGATGAATTTAATGCTCTGAAGCAATGAGAGTTTTGTCTTCATTTCAAAAGGCTGGTCTTTTGTCTCCGGTTGATAGAGCCTCTCATCTTTTTTAAGGATAAATCGGGTCAGTATAAAGTGGATTGCCATGATCATGAAGCCGAAAAAGAGAACGCAGCAGACGAGGCTTTGGAGGGCCATGTGGAAATGCGCTCCCAGATATTTACCTGTAAAGTAGCACACGAGCGGCCCGGTAAACATCTGCGCTAAATCCCCACCCGCGATGAACATGTTATAGCACCGCTTGGCCTCGTTCATATTACAAATATGATTTACAAAGCCCCAGAAGAGGAGGAAGATGACAATGCCGCCCCAAAGCTCCGCAATAACGAAGAAGAGGGAGGGGACCCAGTTCCGGTAGATTGCGACCCAGTGGCTGTTTTGAGGCCCCAATTGTTCGAGCAGCCAGTCTGCCGATTGGTGCGGCGATAGAGCGTCGATATTGGGATAGAGGACAAATCCATAAAGGACGATGAAGGCCATGAAGCAGGAAATAATCCCATAAAAGAGAGTAGATCTTTTAAATGTATTGGAAAGTTTTGAATAGAGAAGCGTTGCGCCAAGAGCAATGGGGAGAACAAGCCACCCTTTAAGGATCGGAATGACTTCAGCTCCGGAGCCTTTGGCAGTGACGACAAAAGCGTCTTTCATCGTCGTTAATACCCCGTAGGTAAACGAGATAAAAAATTTCATGAAAAGCAACGGGAGGATTTTCTTTAGTTCGTATGCCTGAATTGGCCAGAGGCGCTGTCGCCATCTGACTAGAGGAGATGACTCTCCTGAGGATGCCATTCGAAAATCCAAGGTCTGATTCGATAGAGGTTATACACAATTTCAGGGTTAATTGTCCAGAGGGCAAAACGGTTCAAAATTTCAATATAAGCGCGATCGAATTTATGCAGTATCGATATTTTTTTTGGGAAACATTTTCGTCCCCCTCATTAAAGATGTGTCCCAGGTGGGAATCGCATCTGCTGCACAAGACTTCGTATCTCTTAAATTCCATGCTCCAGTCTTCCATATAGTACACATTTTTTGCAAAAATCGGCTGAGTGAAGCTGGGCCATCCGCTGCCTGCATTGTATTTATTTTTTGAGGAAAAGAGGGGGAGTTTGCAAGCTGCGCAAACATAGGTCCCTTCTTTTTCTGTAAAAACATACTCGCCCAAAAATGCCCTTTCGGTCCCTTTTCTTCGCATCACATTGTAGCGCTCTCTTCCCAATTCTTCGCGCCAAGCAGAGTCTGTCTTGAGAAGTTTTTCACCCTCCCAGGCGATGACTAAAATAGCTAAGAAAAGGCATCTTGTGAACACAAGGTTGTATATATGTTAAGAGATAGATATAGTCTATTGTCATGATTGGGCAAACAAGAGTCTCTCCAAATAGAGTTTGGCAAGCTTGGGTAAAAGCGCACGCGGTTCACGGATCGGGCACTCTTGTCTCAGGATCCGTTGGACATATGGAGACCAAAGGGCAGAAGAAGATCCCCTACCGGATTATCGATGTGGTCGAGGGAACCTCTTTTTCGATTGTTTGGAAGGCGATGTTTGTGCGCCTTGTTTTTTCTTATCAAGTAGTCCCTGTGGGCAAAGGATCCCAGATCTCATACGATTTTCAGATGAAGGGCGCCATGGCTTGGATGGTGAGGTGGGCTCTTGCGCCAAAGATACGAGAAAATCTCACCCATGTTTTAAAAACTTTTATCCGCAATCTAGAAACCTGAGTTTTGGGTTCGTTTTCCTCGAAATCCATAGAGATTTTTGATGAAATTTGTCCCAATTGATGCGAAAAAGATATCCGAAGGCTATATCTTTGAGCATCAATTGACGCAAATTTCGCAAAAAGGTCTATGGAGTTCTAGCGAAATGAACCCAAAATTCAGGTTAAAAATGAGCTAGGTAAGAGATTCTAATCGTGGGCGAAGTCTCTAATGAATAGCCCGGCAAAAAACCTTTTGTCTTCATCCCTAATTCCATTTGGAAACCAAGCCATGGACCTGCTCGATAAGATCCGATGAGAGATATTGCGCATCCAAATTGTTTTGTGTGCTGCTCGCGCGTTGAATACAAAGGGTTTTCTGTGTCGATGGGATCTCTAAAATCAATTTCTGTCAGAGGCCCTCTTCCTTGCGCGAGAAGCAGTTTTGGCTGCCTCCATAAATCAAGTCTTGTCCCGAGAGACCATCGATTCCAAATCCAGAGGCGAGAGGCAAGAGCTCCAAGCCCCATGTAGTTGTTGTTTGCATGCTTTCCCCATTTTGCATAAAAGTAGATGGGCGTATTTCCTTTGACAAGGTAGTTGTCTAAAAAAACTTCAGGTCCAAAGGGGGTAAGGCCTATTCTTGTCCCAAATAAATATCCATACCCTTTAATGGGGATCGTGGGAATATGCGTTTCTTTTCCGGTCCAAATATAGCGAAACCAAGAGTAGACGGAATAGTACAAGAATGGATCTGCCAAATTAATCCAGGCAAGGGCGCGCAATCTAGCGGTGGTCTCCAGGCTTGCTGTATAGGTTAAGTTGAGTGTTTGGACATAATCTGCAATATCGTGGCCATCTAACATATCTGCTTCAAGACCCTCATCTGTTGCGTAGAGATTGAGTCCCAACTGGCTTGTGAGATAGAGAGCTGTTTGTCTGGGGTCGATCCTGTGGGATTCTAGCCATTTATATTTGGTGAGAAGTGCGAGTATGGACTCTGCTTCAATGCCAGCCATAGAGACGCAGGTGAGCTCTGTTGTGGTCACTTTAGATGGGTCAATTGCAAAACTTGTGTAGGCCTCCCCATCGCCGTAGGGAGGGGGAAAGGTAAATCCATATCCTTTAACTTCCATCGCACCTCCATTGATATCCCGAATCCGATAGCCATGACCAAAAACTTCATGTTGAACGACGCTGGAAAAGTAGTTTAGAGGTAAGTAGATCGCAAAGAGTTCGGAGAGTCGATACAACCTTCCGAACATCGATTGAGAATGACCAAAACGGCTTGAAGAAAAGTTTAGCCCTTGTTCAATGAGACGATTGCCAAACAACAGATCTTCTCCGCCGGCAAAAGGGGACATGTGAATGTCATAACAAATTTCATAGGTGGCTGGGGTTATCTCTTCAGAGAAAAGAGAAAAATAACAGGATATTATACCAATCGCAAAAAATAACTTCCTATTTAAGCGCGTCAAAGCGTCGAAAAT
>CAZQNB010000045.1:0-12497 GCA_964594545.1 uncultured bacterium
CGATTTTCGCGCCCAATTCTTTGAAGGAGGTCTATTTTTCGTATCTGAAGTTTTACGAACAATTTACCACCGAGAACACCGAGAGACATCGAGGCTTTGAAACGCGCATCTTTTGCGCGTTTCAAAGCCTCGATGTCTCTCGGTGTTCTCGGTGGTAAATTTTTTTGGTTCTTCCTAAAAAAAAAGGCCCGGCCGGAACAGATGTTCGGCCGGGCCTTTTTTGCCTGATTTTTTAGGTCAGATTAACGGACAGAGTCTGCGGTTGCTTTAGCAAGAGCAGGTTCTGCTGCTTTTGCCGGAGCTTTTTCTTCTTCCGCTTTTTCTGCTTCCTTAGATGCCACTAGAGCTGTGAATTTGCGTCCTAAGCCGTATACAGAGAAGGCCCAGATTGCGCAAATAAGAATCACTAGAGGTCCTAGGATAAAGGTTAAGCTTGCGAGCGAAACGCCGCCGCCAATCACCGAAAGGAGGGTAGATTGGATGAACGCGCCGCCTGATTTACCGGCTCTTCCACCAATAACCTCTACAGCTCCCTGACCCTTAATCTTCGCTTCTTGGTCAAGCGGGATGTAAGCCATCTGCTTGGTTGAGTCGAAGAGGGAGTATTTCGTTCCTTTTGAAAGGACGTTTTGGATCATCCCTACCATTACAGCGACGAGAACAACGGTTGTCCCCATGAGCGGCGCCATTGGCGTGCTCTTGGTTCCGTTGTACACGACCAAGAAGAAGATAGAGGATGTGACCAAAATCATGACCGGAGTGAGGATCGCAGCCTTTGTCCAGCTGAGTTTTCTCAAGATGTTATTGCCAACAACCATCAGCATGATCGTGATTGCGCCTGTCCAAAACGAGAACTGGCCCATAAACATGTTGTAGTCGTTTTTGTCCGGGAAGGCGATCTTGATTTGACCTTTCCATACACCTTCAACGAGGTTGATCGTAATTCCATAAGAGACGACGAGAACGGCAATCAAGCCGAGGTAAGGATTTTTTAGAATATAGCGGAAGCTGTCCATAACAGAGAGTTTCGCTTTTTCTTTTTTCTTTCCTTGACCGGGTTGGTAAAGAGTTGGATCTGTCAAAACATTCTTATGCATCCATCGATATGTGTACATCGCGATTCCTCCGGAGACAAGTACGCAGGACATTAAAAGTTTTAAGTTAACTCCAAATGTGTCGAGCTCTTGTGGGAGAGATTTGGCGTATTTCGCCGTGAGCATGATGATCGGTCCTGAGAGGAGGAGTCCAACGTTTCCAACCATGCCGAAAAGACCGTAAAATCTCTTCGCTTCGTGTACCTTTGTAATTTCGTTTGCAAACTGCCAGAAGAGCATAGAGAGAACAACGCTACCCCAAAGTTCGGATAGGATGTAGAATATGCTAAAGCTCCAGTTGGCAATCACCGGTAGGAACCAGTGGAGGTTGGGTAAAGAGGCTTGTGCTGCTTGTAATGTCGGTAAAGACATGTGAAGCGCTTCTTTATTTGGGTAAATGATAAAGGCAAATGCAGCAAAGAAAACAAGAAACGGGGTCACAACTGCATAAAACAATTTTTCTCTAGAGAAAACGTTGGCCAATTTGATAAAGACGATCATAAAGATGATCGCGGCCGGAGTTACTCCATAAAGCTTTAAGAACGAAAGGCACTCAGCGCCTCCGCCCGGAGCCGTTACCATCAAAGTGTCTTTTGTATCTCTCAAAATTGTGTAATTGAACAAGATACACATCATCATTAATCCCATAGGGAGGAATTTTTTCAGCTCAAATCCGTGGACGGGCCAAAAAATTCCGCGAAGTCCTGTGAATACGGACTCTTTCGGGGGGTCTGTCTTTACTGCCATATTGTTGCATCCTCATTGTAAACATTTTTTGCAAGAGCCCTATCAGAATAGCTCTGCTTAAATCCACCCGCTATTATAAGCCGATTTTCTTAAAAAGCAAGAGGGAGCTGCAAAACTTGATATATATATATTTTTTGAATCTTAAAAAAAGAAAAACCCCAGAATTATAGAGATTCCGGGGTCGTAAAAAAAAACTTAATTTTTAATGCTGAGATGCTGCTAGAGGATCTGTCGCAAGCAATTGATTATAAGTATTTGCCGCTTCAACGTAGTTTGTCCAGAGGTCTTGCTCTGTTTTGTTGTGGCGGATTGCTTGGATAAGCTCTCTTTTGCATCCGGCAAGAGATCTTTTTGGGCTCAAGATAGTAATGATTTCTTTATCGCCGGCTTGTCTTGCAATGCTAAGCATGCGCTCTAACTGATTGCGTGTAAAGTTCATGTGGTCTTTGCGCTTGCGCGATCCACGAGGAGCTCTTTGTTTTGGCGCAATAATCGTCGCTTTATCAGCGTTAACTACATAACGCTCAATGATTGAGGCGAGTTCTTGCGGCTGACGTAACTTCATTTTTTTCAAAGTGAAGTGGTGCATATACCCGCCCGATTTCATAGGGAGGTATTTGCAAAGTTCGTTTTCTTTGCGGACGCCAATTTTTTTAATCGCTTTAGCAATTACATCTTCAATGTCTTTTGATTTGCTTTTTGCTTCTGTTGGGTGTTCTTTTTGTGCAACGCTCATGAATTACCATCCTAAAATTCTTTATGAAGATTTTCGTTTTGAAATTCTTCTCTCATTACGAGATTTAATTGAGGATTGTATAAGGATAGACTCTTTTTTAGCAAGAACTCTGTTTTTTTCTATTTTCATTTTTGTTACGCTGTAATGACCATTTCTACTAGAATAAAAGCGATATGACACAATTCAAAAATTTTTTTTTAAGAGCTGTTTTAGCCCTCTCTTTGCTGGCGATGTTGGCCTGCTGTTTGGTCGGATGTGTAAGCCAAGGACCTAGGGGGTCTCGATTAAAACAGTGGATGAGTAGCGAGTCTTCTGAAGTAAGAATTCTTTGCACAACGGCCCAGATCGGGGATTTGGTTTCTGAAATCGGCGGGGATAGAATAAAAAATTGGGTATTGATTGAGGGGGATTTAGACCCTCACAGCTATGAGTTAGTGAAGGGCGATGATGAAAAAATTTTTAGGGCAGATATTATTTTTTATAATGGCTTGAACTTAGAGCACGGGGCGAGCCTTTCCTCACAGCTTCGATCCCATTCTAAAGCCCTTTCTATAGGAGATGGGATAGCCGCAACAAATCCGGAAATCATTTTAAAGAGGGGCTCTGTCGTAGACCCCCATCTTTGGATGGATATCTCTGTTTGGTCTCGCGCTATCGATCCTATTTTAGAGCAGCTGTGTTTAAAAGATCCTCAAGGCGCTCCCTACTATACAATGCGGGCAGATCTTTTACGTACGAAAATGGAAACAGCTCATTTATCGATCAAAGAAAGAATTCATCAAATCCCGGCTTCAAAGCGGTATCTTTTAACAAGCCATGATGCGTTCCGCTATTTCACGCGAGGCTATTTGGCTGTAGATGGGGAGTTAGATTGGCAAAATCGGTTTGCTGCGCCTGAGGGCCTCGCTCCCGATGGACAGCTAAGTCCTGTCGATATTCAGAGAATGATTGACTTCCTAAAACAGTATCGGATTTGCGTTATTTTTCCTGAATCGAATGTAAGTGCTGATTCGATTCATAAAATTGCCTCGGCAGGCTCCGAACTTGGTTTGGAAATCCGCGTTTGCAATGAAACTCTCTATGGAGATTCGATGAGCGATCTCACGTATCTGGAGATGATGCAAAAAAATGCCGAGATTGTTGAGAGGTATTTGCGATGAAAGCGGATGAGCCAAGTTCTCTTGACGTTGAAGGTTTAAATGTAAATTATGGGAAAACACCCGTTCTTTGGGATATCTCTTTTCGGATTCCCAAGGGAGTTCTTGTCGGGATTATTGGTCCCAATGGCGCAGGGAAAAGCACCCTTTTAAAATCGCTTCTCCGTTTAACGAAACCTCTTTCTGGAAGGATCGATATTTTAGGGAAATCTTCTCTTTCCAAAATAAGACAAAAAGTGGCTTATGTTCCGCAAAGAGGAACGGTTGATTGGGATTTTCCGATCACGGCGTTTGAAGCTGTGCTCATGGGGCGCTATGGAAGACTTGGATTGTTTGGCAGGCCTCGTAAAGCCGATCGCGACGCCGCGTACGAAGCTTTGCATCTTGTGGGAATGCTTAGGCTTGCAGACCGCCAAATTGGGCAATTGTCCGGCGGTCAGCAGCAGCGTTTGTTTATTGCAAGAGCTCTGGTTCAAAATGCGGAAGCTTTTTTTCTCGATGAGCCGTTTGCAGGTGTTGATCTAACAACAGAAAAATCGATGATCGATCTTTTGAAAAAGCAAAAAGAGAGTGGAAAAACGGTTTTTATTGTGCATCACGACCTTCCGACAGTCGAAGAGTATTTCGATTGGGTCATTATTTTAAATACCCGCCTCATCGCATTTGGACCTGTGGCAGAAGTTTTTACCAAAGAGAATTTAAGTTTGGCTTTTGGGAAAAATCAATCGCTGTTTGATGAAGCGGCAAGCCTTTCCGCGAAGAGTTTAAGCGGGATTTTATGAATTTTTTCGATTTCTTTATGGATCCCGTTCTCCGCGCTCCCACATGGGGAACTTTGTTTATGTGTGTTGCGTCGTCGTTGATGGGAGTTTTGCTTTTTTTAAAAAAGAAAACGCTTCTTTCTGAATCTTTATCCCACGCAACGTATCCGGGAGTTGTGATTGGCGCTATGCTGATTGGTTGTTTCTTTCCCGGAAATAATCCTTGGGTCTTTGTGATTATTTTAGTTTGCGCATTTGCCACATCCTTTATGGCTCTTAAATTGATTGGATTTTTGCAAGAAAAACAAAAAATGCATCCGGATTCTGCGCTCTGTTTTGTTTTAGCCCTCTTTTTCGGCATTGGGATTGTTGCGACAAGTGTTATGCAGTCGGTTTTTCCCTCCATGCAAAGACAAATGCTGATGCTTTTATTTGGACAGGCAGCAACGATGACCGACGCGCATATTTATCTTTACGGATCTCTTGCGATATTGGTCAGTTTTGTGATGGTTCTCATGTTTCATCCCTTGCGGGCGATCAGTTTTGATCGGGATTTTTCACAAAGTCTCGGAATTAAAGTTTCCCTGCTTGAAAAAATTCTTTTTTGGCTTCTTTTGATCTCTTTGATTTTAGGGATTCGAAGTGTTGGCGTTGTTTTAATGTCGGGAATGGTGATTGCTCCCGCAGTCGCGGCAAGGCAGTTTACCAATCATTTGCATAAAATGTTTTTTCTTTCTGCTTTTTTTGGCGCGCTCAGTGGCGTTTTGGGAAATGTTGTATCGGTTTTCGGAACGTTAGCCTTATCCACCGAGACAGAAAGACTCACCCTTCCGACAGGTCCTATGATTGTTTTAGTGGGCGGAACTTTTGCTTTTTTTGCCCTTTGTTTTGCTCCGGAAAGGGGGTGGGTCTTTCGGAAGATCAGAGCAGGCTCTTTTCGGATCCGGTGTTTGGAAGAGAATATTTTAAAAGGGATGTGGAAAAAAGGGGCTCTTTCTAGAGAATCGTTAAAATCTCTTTTTGGTATTTCGTCATTTGCCTTGTTTTTAGCGCAAAGACGTCTGTTAAAACAGGGATGGATTTATAAAAATAAGGACCTTTATCATTTGACGGCAGATGGGGTCAGAAAGGCGACTACGATCGTTCGCTTGCATCGACTTTGGGAGCTTTATCTTGCGGATACTTTAAAGCTTCATCTGGAAAAGGTGCATAAAACCGCAGAAGAAATGGAGCATATTTTGACGCCCGATATTGAAGAGAGGCTGACGACTCTTCTTGCAAATCCAACGAAAGATCCTCACCATCAACCGATTCCAAAGAGGACCCTATGAACCCCTATTGGGGATCTGATTTCTTTTCCTTTTTTCAGATTCTTTTCTCTCGACTATTCACTGGGAATTTTTCATCCTTAGCGACAGATGAAGTGCAGATGGGAACTCTTTGCTCTATTGCAATTTGTTGTGGATTAATTGGTCCCTTTCTCGTGCTCAAGAAGATGGCGATGTTTGCCAATTCTTTATCTCACACCATTCTTTTAGGCGTTGTAGGTGCCTTTCTTTTGTTAGGGGGCTCAAATCTTTTTTGTCTCTCGCATCTTCTTGTCGGCGCTTTAATTGCGTCTATTTTAACAGCTGTAATGACCGAAGGCCTTGTGAAATGGTTTCGCCTCACAGAAGACGCAAGCGTAGGCCTTGTGTTCACCTTTCTTTTTGCTTTGGGCATTGTTTTTGTGACCCTCTTTGTTCGCGATGTTCATTTAGGCGTTGAATCGGTGATGGGGAATTGCGACGCTCTCAGTCTTAAAGATTTCCATATGTCGCTATTTCTTGTTTTAATGAATGGGGCGATCGTGACTCTCTTTTTTCCGAAATTTCATCTTTCCTGTTTTGATGGCAGTTTGGCCAAGGTTTTGGGCCTTCCGAGTTCTGTGTTTCATTTCCTTTTCCTGTTTCTTGTTTCGGCCACCTGTATTGGGGCGTTTAGGGCAGTGGGCGTATTGCTTGTTTTAGCTTTTCTCGTTGGTCCCTATTTGACGGCGCGTCTTTTTTGCCACCGGTTAAAACCGCTCCTTTTTTACAGCTCTCTTGTTGGGATATTGGCAAGCGTCTGTGGCGTTGCGTTTACTCGACATGTCTTGAGCGTCTACGATTTGCCGCTCTCAACCGGAGGGGTTGTCGTCTGTTTTATCGGTCTCTTCTATTTTCTCGCCGTGTTGTCAAGATATCTCTTCCCTCGGACTTTTAAATATGATATTCTCAGAGAAAAATATTAAAGAACACTCATGATTGAAAGTATTTTATACGCAGTTCTTGCCATTTTGGGACTAGGATTTCTCGTCTTCATTCACGAGCTGGGGCACTATGTAGTGGCCAGGCGTCAGGGGATGCGGGTTGAGGCCTTTGCAATTGGATTTGGAAAACCGATTTATACTTGGGTTCATCAGGGTGTGAAGTGGCATCTATGCATACTTCCTTTCGGCGGATATGTAAAAATCGCCGGGATGCAAAAAGAGCGAGGCATCGAGCCGTCAGATATTCCTGATGGGTTTTATGGAAAGAAGCCTTGGCAAAGAATTAAGGTCGCTTTTGCGGGGCCTTTAGTCAATATCGTTTTTGCTCTTGTTGTGTTTTCCGGTCTTTGGCTCTTTGGCGGTCGAGATAAGAGTTTTTCTGAGTTTACGCATCGGATTGGTTGGGTGGATCCAAAGTCTGCTCTCTATGAGAGAGGGGTAAGGCCCGGCGATGTGATTCAAAAATATGACGGAAGAGAATTCAACGGATTTCGGGATCTTCTCATCGCTTCGATCATGAATGATAAGACGACAAGAATCGAAGGATATAAGCTCGATTATGCGACGGGAGAGAGAAAAACCTTTGATTATACGCTAGACACGTATCAAGATCCTCGAAGCCTCAAAGATAAGGTGAGCACAATTGGAGTTCTCACGCCTGCGCAATACTTGATCTATGATCAAAATAATTCAGCGGTCGCAGGTCTTGCCGGATTAAAGCCGAAAGATCGAGTGATTTGGGCCGATGGGGAAGTTGTCTTTTCCATGAAGCAACTCAGCTCTCTTGTGAACGATTCGACTGCTTTTTTTACCCTGCGCAGAGGCGATGAGATCATTCAGACAAAAGTGCCGCGAGTGCGCCTTGATGATTTGAAGATGAATGCGATTGAAAAAGCTGAAATCGGCGATTGGCAATATGAGGCAGGTCTCAAATCGAAGTTCCAAGATCTCTATTTTATCCCTTACAATTTGTCTCCGACGGGGCAGGTGGAAGGACAGCTTGGCTTTATCGATGAGATGGATCAAAGGAAAGCCTTTGAAAATTGTGAACGGTGCGCCTTTTTTATGCCCTTGCAAGAGGGCGATCAGATCCTTGCGATCGACGGTATTTCTGTAAAAACTTCCTATGAGCTTTTAGATCTTTTGCAGACACGGCGCGTCCTTGCGATTGTGGATCGAGATCCGAAAGATGAAAAGGCCGTTTTGTGGACGAAAGCAGACGCCCAGTTTGAAGATTTTAATCCTAAAGATCTCTCTCAAATCGTGGCCTCGATCGGGACACAAAAACCGATTATTTCAGCAGGGGATCTCCATTTATTGAACCCGATGATTCCTCAATCGTTGCTCGACCTTCCTTTAACTTCCCAGCAAAAATCGGCCTTGGGTAAAGAATTTGCAGGTGCGAAGAAAGAGATCGAAAAGGTGCAAGATCCTGAGAAAAGAAGCGAATTGATCAGCCAATTAGAGAGAGATCAGAAAAAATTGGTTTTGGGGATCGCTTTGCAAGATCGAACTGTTCGGTATAATCCGACGCCGGTCGATCAATTTGTTAGCGTATTTAAAGATACCTGGAGAACTCTTTCGGGTCTTGTTTCCGGATCGCTCAATCCAAAATATGTGAGCGGCCCTGTGGGGATTGTGCATGTCGTCCATCAAAGTTGGATGATCGGCGTACATGAAGCCCTCTTTTGGATGGCAGTCATCAGTCTAAACCTAGGGATTGTCAATCTGTTACCTATTCCTGTATTAGATGGCGGCCACATCATGTTTTCTCTCTATGAGATCGTAACAAGAAGGCGCCTTACCTCTAAGACGATGGAAAGGATGATCGTCCCCTTTATCGGTTTGTTGATTGGCCTCTTTATTTATATTACCTATCAAGACGTCGCTCGTCTATTTTCCAAGTTCTTTTGATATGTCGATGATATCGACATATCTCTATAATATGTCGAAAAATCGCCAAAATTTCGACATGTTACTTGGTTAAGATTTTCATGAAAGGATCGTTGATATAGTAGAGATCTCGCCCCGCTTTGAGACTTCTCAACACTCCTATATTTTCAAGTTGTTGGAGATAGTGTGACGAAGTCTGTCTTTTTGCGATTCCTGCGTCCTCTAATGATTTGATTTTGCAATACGGAGATTGAAAAAGGACTTCAATTAAATCTTTGGAGTAGATTCGGGGGAGTTTTTTGCGAACAGTAGTTGCTGTTTCTTGCGTAAGCTGATGAATAGCTATAATTTGTTCTCTTGTTGTAATCGCAGTTTCTTCAAGTCCCTTTAGAATGTATAAAATCCATTCTTCCCATGCGTTTTCTTCAGTAACTTTTCTAAGGCCGTTATAATAGGCTGTTTTATTTGAAATAATATAACGGGATAAATACAAGACAGGAATGTCTAAAATCCCTTTCTCGATTAAGAATAGAATGTTCAAAATTCTTCCGGTTCTTCCGTTTCCGTCCGGAAAAGGGTGGATAGCTTCAAATTGATAATGGATTAAGGCCATTTGAATCAGTGGATCTAAGGGGCTTTCTGAATAAATGAACTTTTCAAAGTGGGAGAGTTTATCGCGTATGATATTTTCTCCTTCAGGAGGTGTATACATAACTTCTTTGAAACTATTGACTAGTTTAGTTCCTGGAATTTTACGGATTCCTTGCGTTGTGTTTTTTAAAATATGGACCAATTCTTCAAACAAGGGAGTCGTGAGGTGCCGTTTTTTCAAATGAAGAGCGTTGTACCCATGCCAGAGAGCATCTTTGTAGAGTAAAACTTCTTTGGTTTGAGGATCGCTTGCTGTTGTTTCGTCTGCAAAAGCTCGATAAAGTTCGTCATTTGTCGTGACTATATTTTCAATTTCAGAGGATAGTTTTGCCTCCGATAACCCTAATGCTTGAATAAGAATCGCTTGATTTGGGATTAAATGGCCGGAAATGCGAAGCTCGGCGATCGCTTTATTGGCTCGGATGGCCATTTTTAGAACTTCCTTTGTCTCTATCTCTTTGTTTGGAGGTAAGTTGGGTAAGTCGTTATAGGGAGCATTTTTATTGAATTTCATAGAGATCCTTCGGGATATGTTTAAGGAATCGACATATCCCTATAATATGTCGAAAAATCGCCAAAATTTCGACATATTTATTTATTTAATGCAGGTTACTGGTTGTTAGTTGTTTAAATAAATTTGTTGGGATCAATTTTAGGGGGTGATATAGGGAAGTCATGAAGATTCGCTCTATTTTGACGTCCTTTTTCTTTGGTTCGGGGGCTTTGTTTGCCTCGCCCGATCCGTTTGGTTTTTTCCCCTTTGTCTCCGCGAGGGCTGAAGAGAGCTCTTGGTTAAGTCCGCAAGGATCTCTCACTCGGCTTATGGATGGGAATAAGAGGTATGTCGGGGATCTGCTTGAAGGACCGGATCGATCGTCCATGAGGCGCCTTGAAGTGTACCAAAAACAGCGCCCTTTTGCGATTATTTTGGGGTGTTCCGATTCAAGAGTTCCTCCTGAGATTGTGTTCGATCAAGGGATTGGAGATCTCTTTGTTGTCCGGGTGGCAGGGCAAGTAGCGGGGCCTGTCGAGCTCGATAGCATCGAATATGCGGCTAAGTATTTGGGAGCTTCTCTGATTTTAGTTCTTGGCCATCAATCTTGCGGGGCTGTGAAAGCTGTTTTGAGTGGGAAAACTGCAGATATTGAAGATGTCGCCGATCTCATTAAGCCCGCAATTATGTCCGTTCGTCGCAAGACTTTGGAAAATGCAATTAAAGCAAACGTTCGGTATGTTGTTAATCATCTAAAAAATACACCCTTAATTCAGCAGATGATGGAAGATGGGAAGATCGATGTCGTTGGCGGCTATTACACGCTGCCGGATGGTAAAGTCGAAATCTTGAGTCCAAAAGAAACGTGACAAGCAAGAAATCTTGTTCATCACATTTTATATAGTCGATTAAATTTAATCGACTATACCCTTTATGAGAAATAACTTTGAGTTGTAGCGTCGGATAGTGCGTCAGATTTGGACGATCATTTCGAAGCTGATATTCTTGAATATCAGCGAGAAAGGATCGTTCAAAGATGACGTGCTACACGATGCTACAACTCAAAGCTATTTTTCATAACAGGGCGTTCTGATGAAAAAAGTTGGGTAGGCAACACAAGAAAAATTTACCGCCGAGAGATACCGAGGCTTTGCAGCGCGCATGTTTTGCGCGTTTCAAAGCCTCGGTGTCTCTTGGAGTTCTCCGTGGTAAATTTTTCGCAAAACTTCAGATACGAAAAATGGCTCTTCCGAAGAAATTAGGGACAAGCGCGGCATACTTTAGATCTCTTGCGTACCCTAGGTTCTGTCAAATCTTTTTCATCAGAAAGCTCTGGTTCAAAATCAACAGAAGAATCTTTACGGAACGCTCCCTAATACTTTCTCTTTTTCTTTAACGACATAGACGATTAAAGCGGCCATGTGGGGCAATGCCATGCAGGCAAGAACGATATCTGTTAACGCCCAGACTGTTTTGGCGTCAGATATTGATCCTAAAAAGATCATGACAGCCGTTGCTGCATAATACAAATAGAGCCGCTTATTTTGTGTTAGATAGCCAAAGGCTTGGCTGCCGTTGTAGCCGTTGCCGAGAATCGTTCCGAAAGCAAAAACAACCGCGCAGCTGGCAATCGCTGCCACCCCAAATGAGGCAAAATACATCTTAAAGGACGCTGCCACCATGCTCATCCCTAACGGGAGCGTTGGATCTTGCCAGGTATCTGTCATCAGAGACACGCAGCCGGATAAAAAGGCGATGAAGCCTGCCGCATACGTTGAGAACATAGCAAGCGTTCCTTGCGCAATAGGGTCATTTGTTTCGGCCATGGAATGGGGGATCGTCTGCGTTCCTACTCCTGCTTCACAGATTTGCGTTCCTTTAAAAATGCCCCAGCGAAGAGAGCTCATAAGGCCGCCCACAACCGCGCCGCTTGCCATGGTATATGGGGAAAAGGCGGATGAAAAAATGAGTTTAAAAACTTCTCCCAGTCGAGGTAAATCAGAGAGCAAAATAAATAAGCAGGCGCCTACATAGAGAACAAATTTAATCGGGATCAGCTTTGCTTCGACTGCGCCAATGCGTTTAATGCCTCCCATGAGCAGTCCTAAGACTAAAAGACTCATCAGGCCGCCGGAGACCATGGCAGGAACGCGCCATCCGCCCAAAAGAGGGGAGTTGAGGATGGCTGCGAGCTGGTTGGCTTGAGCGCTTGACCAGGCCATCATAAGAAAAAAGCAGCAAAAGGCATACCATTTAGCCGCGAAGGGTGAAACGAGATGTTTGAGATATTGCATCGGGCCGCCCATGATTTGGCCGGAGGGGAGTATTTGTCTCGACTTCACTCCTAGGTTTACTTCGACAAAGGTCACAGCGCTTCCAAAAAACGACGTAAGTAAAAAGCCGAGCAACGCTCCGGGCCCGCCTAAGTTAATTGCTATAACAGGGCCTACAATCGTTCCAATCCCAAGGGTTGTCGACATGGCGGTAAAAAGGGCTTTATAAGGTAAAATGGTGTGCTGCCCTTCCTTTTTTTGTTTAGAAAAAATGCCGCTGGCTAAACGAAACAGATAGGGAATGAAACGGATCTGAACGAAACGGGTTCGGAAAGAGATGAAAATCGATCCGGATAGAATAAAGATGCAGCAGGCATATAAAGCGTAGTCACAAATAGTGCT
>CAZQNB010000046.1:0-12034 GCA_964594545.1 uncultured bacterium
ATCCGGATAGAATAAAGATGCAGCAGGCATATAAAGCGTAGTCACAAATAGTGCTAATCAAACTAGAAGAAAACATAAATAATACTCAAAATTTTCAAAAATCAAAAAAAAGCCTTTAAAGGCCGCGAGATATAAGGTGTGTACGGGGGGATTAATTATTGTTTTGCTGGAGGAACGCCTGAACGGCTTGGGCAAAGAAAAGAGAAGGGGGTTTGTTTTTTAAAGGTGGTAAATACATAAAAATACCCTCCAGGGCTTTGATTTGTCTATGGAGGGTATCAGTTTTGGTTTTTTTGGGGTATTGGAATTTGATATAAATTCAATTAAGCACGAATGAATGTCTCTTCTATTGCAATACGTGGTTCTGAATCTTCCCGAGGCGGTTCTTGAGGCTGTTTAGGTGGTTTATACCGCTTGTCATTGAAGAATCGGCGTTTGGACGGGTTCAAAGCGCCGAAAATCAATTAAAAAAAGGTCATTGTTGATGCGACACTACCATCATATTCCAGGGGTAGCTTTTTAGTGAGAAGCGTTTCTTTTTTTTGAAAACCGGTCTTCTCTAATTGATTATTGTGTTCTTTTATTTCTTTATTATACTCTTCTACTTTTTTATTATACTCTTCTATTCTTTCGTTATTCTTGGTTCCCTCCTCTCCAAGGTAAAGTCGTATATCTTTCGGTGGTTGTGGTCTATTGTTATTTGTTTCTTTCATTTCGATGTTTGGTTTTTCATTATACTTTTCTATTTGTTCGTTATAATTTATTGCTTCCCTATTATAATTTCTTATTTCTTCAGTTTTTTTTGCTCTTTCTTCGTATGCGGTGTTCATTTCTGTGATAGCTATTTTTTTTGCCCGTTCGAATTCGGCTTTTGAAGAGAATGATCTGTCAGACCCTCTATCTGTTAAGCGAAAGATAGCGGATTTTTCTTGTGTCGCGGATTTTTCTGGTGTCTTTGAGAAAACCCTTCCGGCTATTTTTTTGATCGCTTCTATGGGGCTGCGTGGCCCATTTTTGTTAGGAAATTCTGAATGGAGTTTCCTTGTGCTTGTGGTGGCTGCTATTGTTGTTATTAGCATTGTCATTATTTCCTCTTTTTATTATTAAATATCTATCCTAGTTATATTTTATATTAAATATAATTAATTGTCGATGTTTTTTTATTTAAAAATAATTTGTTTTTAAAATTCTTAAGTTGCTGGTTTTGTTTGACTTAAAACAAAAAACCCCGCTCACCCTTTCGGGTGGCGGGGTTTGGGTTTAATATATCTTAAATGCTTAAGGCTTATTTCTTATCATCGTCGATAATTTCCGCTTCAGCCTCTTCGATATCAGGCTTTTGAGCGGAAGCTCCCGGGCCTTGGTTTGGGGACCCTTGGGGCGCTGCGCCTTCCGGGCCTGCCTGGCCTGCAGATAGGTTTTCTCCGATCTTCTGCATGTGCTGCTGTAGCTCAGCAGTCTTTGCTTTGATCTGGGCGGTATCGCTCGATTCGATGGCTTTTTTGAGGCCGTCGATATGGCTTTGGATATCGCTTACGACACCCGCCGGCAATTTGTCTTTGTACTCATCGAGGGACTTTTGGGCGCGGAACACGAGGGCATCTCCTTCGTTGCGCACTTCAACTTCCTCTTTGCGCGCCTTATCTTCCTCGGCATGGAGTTCGGCCTCTTTGACCTTCTTCTGGATTTCCGCATCGGTCAGGCCTGATTTTGCCTCGATTTTAATTTTTTGCTCTTTGCCCGACTGCTTGTCTTTTGCAGACACATGGAGAATCCCGTCTGCATCGACGTTAAAGGCCACTTCGATTTGTGGCATTCCACGAGGAGCCGGAGGAATATCGGTTAAATCAAATCGTCCGATTTCCTTGTTGTCTTTCGCCATGGGGCGCTCTCCTTGGAGAACGACAATGGTGACTGCTGGTTGGTTATCCGCTGCGGTTGAGAAAACTTGTTTCTTTTGGCTTGGGATCGTTGTATTGCGCTCAATTAAAGGCGTCATTACGCCGCCGAGTGTCTCGATACCGAGAGTTAAAGGCACAACATCGAGAAGGAGGACGTCTTTTACATCTCCTGCGATAATGCCCCCTTGGATGGCAGCGCCCATTGCGACTGCTTCGTCCGGGTTTACTCCTTTATGAGGCTCTCTTTGGAAGAGATCTTTTACTCTTTGCTGAACGGCCGGCATACGGGTCATACCGCCGACTAAAATCACTTCGCCGATGTCTGATGGGGTAACGCCCGCATCTTTCATCGCTTTGCGGCAAGGTTCAACAGTGCGTTCAATCAAATCATGGCAAAGGCTCTCGAGTTTTGCTCGAGTAAGCGTGAGCGCCAAGTGTCTAGGACCGCTTGCATCCATTGTGATGAACGGTTGATTGATTTCTGTTGAAGGAACGCCGGAGAGTTCGATTTTCGCTTTTTCCGCAGCGTCGCGAAGACGTTGGAGCGCCATCTTATCTTTCGATAGGTCAATCCCTGTCTCTTTTTTAAATTCGTCGAGCATCCAATGGATGATTTTATTATCAAAATCATCTCCGCCTAAATGTGTGTCTCCATTTGTCGAAAGAACTTCAAAGACGCCATCGCCGATTTCCAGAACGGAAACGTCAAATGTTCCTCCGCCGAGGTCGTACACAGCGATTTTTTTATCTGTTTTGAGTTTGTCTAGGCCATAGGCGAGCGCTGCAGCTGTTGGCTCAGGAATGATTCTCTTCACATCAAGACCCGCGATTTTCCCGGCGTCTTTCGTCGATTGGCGCTGAGAGTCGTTAAAGTAAGCAGGAACTGTGATGACCGCTTCTGTGACTTTTTCGCCAAGATAGTTTTCGGCCGTTTCCTTCATCTTCATGAGGATGTGGGCGGCTGCTTCCTCCGGCGATATGATTTTGCCATCGATCTCAAACACCGCGTCGCCATTTGCGTTTTTTGTCACTTTGTAAGGGACTGTCGCAATTTCTGATTGGACTTCAGAGAGTTTTCTTCCGATAAAACGTTTAGATGAATAGAGCGTTTTGTCGGGATTGGTCACAGCTTGTCTTTTCGCCGGAATGCCCACGAGTCTCTCATTGCCTTTATAAGCGATGATCGAGGGGGTTGTTCTGGCCCCTTCTGCGTTTGCGATCACAATTGTTGCGCCGCCTTCCATAATTGCAACGCAGGAGTTTGTCGTTCCTAAGTCAATACCAATGATTTTATTCTTTTTTGTTGCCATATGTTTAATCTCTTATTGTTGTTCTTCTTTTTGTGTTAATTTAGCCACCTTGACTCGGGCCGGGCGTATCGTTCTCGATGCGCTTTTGTATCCTTTCGTAAACTCTTGGAGGATCATCCCGTCAGGTCCTTCCGTTGTCTCCACAATCTCTACCGCTTCATGAAGCAGTGGGTCAAAAAAGACCCCTTCCGAATGAAACGAATGGATGCCGTGGTTGCTTAATACTTCTTTAAATTGGGAGAGGATCATCTCAAACCCCATGGCCCAGTTTTTGATCTCAGGCGAGGCGCTTCCCGCAAATCTAAGCGCGTTTTCATAATTGTCCATTGCAGGAATGAATTCGCCGATTGCGCCTTCAATGCCAAATTTAGACATTTCATAGCGCTCTTTTTGCATTCTTTTGCGCATGTTTTCCATCTCTGCAATCGCATGGAGATACTTGTCTTTCCAGTTTTCTTCCACTTGTTCTGCTTGCGGTATCTTTTCTTCTTCTTCGTTCATTGACTGTCCGTTGCTTTGTTTTCGATGAGTTTTTCGCTGTTTGTCGGCGTGCGAAAACTGATTTTGTATTTATAGAGGCTGTTTGTTAGCGCTTGGCTTAATTTTTCACTAAATAATTGGCAGAGGCCAAAGAGATTTCGGTAGGGAATGCGCGTAGGGCCTAAAAGGGCGATGGCTCCCGCTGTTACGTGGTTGAGGTGGTAGGGGATTGCGATGATCGCGCAGTCAGATGCCGGAGGAACAAGGGGGCAAAGCTCATCGCCAATCCACGATCGCAATTCGTTTTTCTTCGCGGTTTCTCTTAAGAGAGAGCGCATGGAATTATCATCTTCCAAAAGAGAAAGGCTGTTGGCAAGCGCTGTCGCATCATTAAATTCGGGATAGGAGAGGAGTTTAGAAAGCCCCGTTCGGACAATCTCTTCGTTGGGGAAGTTTGCGTAGCCAACGACATGGCGCACCATGATTTCATTGTATATTCTTTGCGCTGTTTTTGTTTCGAATTCTGTTCGAAAGAGGGGTTTTTCCCCCTTGCTGATGCGCCAAATAAAGTACTCTTCGCATGCGCGTAAAAACGCTGTGTCCACCGGATGGTCGAGATACATGGTCTCTGTGTGGATCACCCCAAAATCGGTGATCAGAATGGTTAAAATTTTAGACGGGGAGAGTTGAACGAGTTTTACATCCTGAATGAAGTCTTGATCAAATCTGGGCGCGGAAATAAAGATGGCGCAACTCGAAAGGTCGCTTAAAACATCGGCAGCTTCGTGAAGCGTTGTGGCAACTTCCCTAGTTTCTTTCGCAAAAATCTTCTCAAGCGCCGTTTCTTGCTCTTTTTCAATGAGGCCAAGCGTTTTGCTTCCATCAGCGTAGAGACGGAGCCCTTTTTCGGTTGGGATCCTCCCTCCGGAAGAGTGTTGCTGCTTGAGAAAGCCTGACTCCTCAAGCTTGCAAAAATAGTTGCGGATCGTAGCTGAGCTTAAAGAGTCAAAGCCTTGCTCTTGAATTGTTTGCGAGCCAATGGGCTTTCCTGTCTTTAGGTATAGCTCGATGAGGCCGAAAAGAACCGCTTGCTCGCGGTCTGCTTTCGGGAGTTTCTTCGTTGAGAGTTGTTTGTAGGCAGGTGTTTTCATAATCTAAATCAGATTATAGCAATTAAACCGAAGGAGTGCAAGATTTTTTAGCACTCTTTTCGTCTGATTGCTCGTTTTTGTTGCAAGTTATTTAATTTTAGTGGTTTATACAAGTTGAGAGATGCTCACCCAATATATTAGGCCTCTTGCGTAACCTAGGGTTCGTCAATTTTTGGGATTATTTTGGCCGACTCTTCAAGTTGTTTCGGTATAGTAGGTGAGAGCGGAGTTGTCGAAGAACTGAGAAAAAAAGGATGGGATGTGGAGCGAGATTTTTGTGAAGAACAAAGATCAAAGCTTTGAACTCGATGCTCCTCTTTTTTCTTGAAGGTGTTGTTGCATAAATATTTACCCTCGAGAAATTTTCCCCTGTGGTAAATATTTATGCAACAACGTCAGGCAATTAAGCTGGTCTGCGGAAGATCTCGTTTTGCTTGAAGAAAAACGCAATCTCTTCTTTTGCTGTCTCTTTGCTGTCAGAGCCGTGCACTGCGTTGCGCTCGATGCTCGTTGCAAAGTCGGCGCGGATTGTCCCTTCCGGCGCTTTTGAAGGATCGGTTGGACCCATGATCTGGCGGTTCTTGGAAATCGCGTTGTCTCCTTCGAGAACCATAATCATAACAGGACCCGAAATCATGAAATCCACAAGCTCTTGGTAGAAAGGGCGGTCTTTGTGAACAATGTAGAATTTCTTCGCCATGTCATCTGTCAGGTGGAGCATTTTGGCTGCAACGATGCTCAGGCCATCGCGCTCGAAATATTCGATGATATTGCCGATCTGGTTTTGGCCGACAGCGTCGGGCTTAATGATAGAAAGGGTTTGTTCTGTTGTGTGCGTAGCAGTGTTTGCCATGAATCATTTTCTCCATTGAAGATTGAATTAGTATTCTAAAAGAGTGCGCAATAAATCTCACCAAATTCGTGCAAAAAATCGGTTTTTTTCTCCGTTTTTATTTTGTGAAGTTTTTGTAAATTTCTTAAGTCTTTCTTTATAAGTTGTTTATGGTTTTTTGGGGGAGGGGTTGAGCGTTTCTCCTCCTTTCAGTATACTCGGCCGATTTTGCGACGGTTGTTTATGGTGTACGGTGATTATCCGGATCTGTCCGGGGTGAAAAAAGTTTTAGTAGTCAAGCTTAGGCACTTAGGCGATGTTCTTTTAACCACGCCCGTCTTTACTCATCTTCGCAAGATGCTTCCAAAGGCTCAAATTGACGCCTATATCTATAGGGAAGCGGGGCCGATGCTTGAAGGGCATCCCGCCCTTTGTCAGCTGATTTACTATGATCGAAAGTGGAAAAAGAAGGGGCTCTTTTATAGGTTAGCCAAAGAGTTTGCTCTTTTTTGGAAGATTCGAAAAGAGGGCTACGATCTCGTGATCAATTTGACGGAAGGGGATCGCGGGGTGTTGATTGCGAAGATCTCCGGGGCTAAAATTCGGGTGGGTTTTCTCCCTAAGGGCACATGGCAAAAAAAATGCATCACGCATGTAGTGAAGCATTGTTCCTCTCTTCGCCACACCGTGGAGAGGAATTTAGATGCTCTTCGCCGGATTGGGATTTTCCCCAAAGAAGACGATCGGGATCTTTTTTTTCAGATAGGGGACGAGGTTTTATCGGGTATGCGAGAAAAGATAGACCCATCTCCTTTTATTTTGATCCACCCCACATCGCGTTGGCGTTTTAAATGTTGGTCGATTCAACATATGCGCTCTTTAATCGAGCGGTTATTGTCGATGGGAAAACGGGTTGTGTTGACATCAGGTCCCGACAAGATAGAAATTGAGATGGTTCAAGCGATTGCTCAAGGACTCAATGTCGAAGTGTTTGCCGGGAAAACCACACTTAAAGAGCTGGGGGCATTGATTGCTTTAAGCGCTATTATGGTTTGCGTCGACTCTGTTCCTCTCCATATGGCGAGCGCTTTAAAAACACCGGTCGTTGCCCTTTTTGGGCCGACTTCAGATGTTACCTGGGGCCCTTGGAAAAATCCTAAAGCTCGGATTGTGACGCAAAATTTTTCCTGCAGACCTTGTTATATGGATGGGTGCGGCGGGAGCAAATATAGCGACTGCCTTCAAACGCTGTCTGTTGAGAGAGTTCTGTCGGAGGTATTAAAGCTGGAAGTTTTCCCCGAAATACGAGCTTCTTGCGACCGGATGGGAGAGAAGCTCATCCACTGTCCCGGTAAGTAACACTTTTCCCTCTTGCACAAGGTAGCTTCTATCCACGATAGAAAAGATTTCGCGCGCATTGTGGTCGGTAATCAAAACGCTAATCCCTTTTTGTTTGAGATGAGAGATGAGATGTTTTACGTCCGCAACAGCCAATGGATCGATATTTGCAAAAGGTTCATCAAGAAGAAGAAGGGAGGGCTCAGTGACAAGCGCTCTCGTAATTTCTAGCCTTCGTCTTTCGCCGCCGGACAACGTCGCCGCCTTTTTCTTTCGCAAATGATCGAGATGCAGTTCTTTTAAAAGAGACTCAAGCCTTGTTTGTCTCTCTTCTCTAGTTAAAGGCAGGGTTTCTAAGATGCAAAGAATGTTGTCTTCTACGCTTAAATTGCGAAAAATCGAAGGTTCTTGCGCGAGATAGCCGATGCCCATTTTGGCCCGCTCATGGATCGGAATATTTGTAATGTCTTGGTTTTTAAAAAATACATGACCCTTATCGGGGCGAATTAAGCCAATTGTCATGTAGAAGGCCGTTGTTTTGCCGGCGCCATTAGGTCCCAGAAGGCCTACGACTTCTCCTGTATCTACCGAAAAAGAAAGGCCATTTACAATCGACTTTCCTCCGAGGGTTTTTTCAAGATTGTTGACTGTCAGTAAAGTTTTGCTCATAAATACTTCGATATAAACTGATCAATGATATTCTTCTCTTCTGTGCTAAATGTAAAGTGAACATCCCCTTTTCCCTGGATAACTTCTTCATTTGTCACGGGGTCTTTGTGGATCTGAATTTCGGGCGCGCTTAAATTGACTCCGTCTTGCCAAAAAAGGACTCTTCTGGGCGCTTTCGAAGTTAAAATAAGGGTTTGGTTTTCTAGATTCATGAAGATCGTATCTGCTAGAGCAAAGGTGTCTTTATTTTGAATAGAGGGAGAAAAAAAACGGACATCATTTGCGATCTCTAAAAGCCTTGGTGTGTGGTTTTCTAGAGTCATTTTGGCTAAATCTGCATCGATTGTAAATTTGTTTTCTTGATTGATTTTTACATTTTGTTTCAGAGAGATCATCTCTTGCCCTTTTTCCCAAAGAAGCTCTTCACAGGAAAAAAGAAGGGGTTTTTCTAGATTCAGAGTTCCTTTTGAGTGAAGGCAGAAAATGGTTTCTTTTGCGAGATCAAAATGGATTTCATGCGCGTCGATCTTGTGGTCTAGTTCTTCAAGGCGGCAATATGTGTTAGCAGTCTCGGGATAGAGAGCTAAAGAACCTACGTTATAGATGGCGTAGCCTCCGAACGCTCGGATTTGCGTAAGGGGAGTGGTTTGGGTATTTTCTAAATGGAGGATTCCGATTTTAGTATCGCAAAGGCCATCGATCATTTGCATTTCAACGTCATGAAAAAATTCGATTTTTTGCCCTTTTTCTAAATCTGAGACTTCACAAATGGCGTCTTGCGAGAAAATGGTTAGCGGATGATTTTCTTTTGAGGCGGATAGATTCACTCCTTGGCTCAATGTGAGAAGCTGCGACTTCTCATTGGATTGGAAGGTTCCTTTTTCAGCCTTAATATTTCCCAGTTCATGAGTGCATTCGACTTTATTTGCTTCGAAATTATGTCCGGGATAATCGTAGAGTCCACTTGCTGCGTGTAAAAGACCGATATGGGTGAGACATGTGATCTCTTCAAGTTCTTCTTTTGCAAAGACCCGATCTTTTTTTTGTTTTAAAGAAAGGTTTGACCTTTTTGAGTGCATTTGCATATGCATCCTCTCATCTCCTTTCGTTTTCCAAATGTCTTTGTCAGCGTTTTTGCGCACCTGATAGGTGGGATTTCTTTCAAGCGACTTGGTGGATCTAAGATTTGCTGAGTCTTGGGTGATTTTCCTGTATTGGATTTGATCAGAAGGGTGAATCTTTGTTTGAAAATAAATAACAAAAACACTGATTACAGAGATGAGAAGAAAAGAAAAAAATGTCATCGATCGAAAGATCATGACTGCATAGCCGCATAGATTTTTTCGAGTCTCCCCAAAATTGTTTTCAAGGTTTCAAAGGGAAGTACGGTCGCTGCGTCACTTTTTGCATTTTCCGGATCCGGGTGGGTTTCTATGAACAAGGCGTTGCAACCTGCGGCAACGGCTGATTGTGAAAGCGTAGGAATAAACTCTCTTTGCCCTCCGGAAGAAGAGCCCAAGCCTCCGGGCAGCTGTGTTGAGTGAGAGGCGTCGAAACAGACAGGAAACCCGAATTGCTGCATGATGGGGATGGATCGCATATCGCTGACAAGATTGTTATATCCGTAAGAGGCGCCTCTTTCTGTCAAAAGAATGTTTTCGCAGCCAACGGATAAAAGTTTATCGACTACGTTTTTCATATCCCAAGGAGAGAGAAATTGCCCTTTTTTGACATTCACTGCAGCTTTCGTTCTTCCGGCAGCCGCAATTAAATCCGTTTGCCGACACAAAAAAGCGGGGATTTGGATCATATCGCATACAGCTCCCGCAGTGGTCGCTTCTTCTTCTGAATGGACATCGGTGACAACGGGCAGGTCAAACTCTTTTTGCACGCGCTGTAAAATTTTAAGACCCAGCTCGATGCCGGGACCTCGAAACGAGTGGATGGAGGATCGGTTGGCTTTATCGTAACTTGCTTTGAAAATAAAGGTGAAGGGAGTGGGGGCAAATATTTTTTGCAGCTCTTGCGCGCAAAACATCGTGTGCTCTTCGCTTTCAATGACGCAGGGCCCGCAAAGAAAAGCAAGCGGCTGATTTTTTCCGATGAGAAAATTTTTTATCCGAATATTGCGCATACCACCTCGTATTGCATAGAAGATACTCTAACAATTGGAGGATTGTCTATTGTTTTTCTTGAGAGGGCTAATTCTGCTCTACATGGAAGAGTTCGTCGATACTTGCTTCTGTATTTGGAGGAGCCATGTAGTTCTCATGATGAGGATGACGGTGTTCTTCTTCTTTAGGAGAGTGGGGCCGTGTGCGTGGTTCGCCGGTCTGCGTGGGTATTAGGCCAACCCGGGTAGGGAAGGTGGCCGGGGGTAGGTTTTGTTGTTCTCGTAGGAAGCCCACGACTCGTTGGGCCGTGGGGCTTCCTTCGGAGCCTGGTGTGGGGTTCGTGGCAGAGGCAGATTGTCGCGAGGGAGTGGAGAGTAGACGGTCATTTTCGGTTAAATTTGCTAAATTAAAGAATGTTCGCATCTCTTGAGAATCTTGTATATCTTGAAAAAAGCTTGATCGTCTAATGGGCATGGTTTGTTCTCTTTTTTTATTTTAATTATATGTTATTTATCGTTTATTTGGAATTAAAAAATCGTTTTGTTTGGGTGTGTAAAAATTTGAGAATCGTCGATTGTTTTTCTTGCGGTTGAGACCCTCCACGTGGTATACCCAAACAACCTCAAAAGTTGGTTTTTTAAGCGCGTCAAAGCGCCGAATTTTCTCGATCGCAAGTGCCTTAGTATTAGAAATGCAAAGGCACTTGCGATCGAGGAAATTCGGCAGCTTTCACGCAGCTTAAAAACTAACTTTTGAGGTTGTTTTGGGTATGGTTTCAAAAATAAAATTAACGGAGAAAATCAGATGACAGCCGAAGCGATTAGAGGTTCATTTTTCGACTTTATTGACGATCCTTGGAAACATGTGGGTCACGAACAAAAATCTGCGAGATTTTATGCAGACGGGATGTTGGTTGTCGAAAAGGGGATCATCAAAGCCTATGGCCCTTATGAAAAGGTTTCTCCAAAGTATCCGGGCATTCCAACAACCCACATTAAAGATAGACTCATTCTTCCGGGCTTTGTCGATGGACATATTCACATGCCTCAGGTGCGCGTCCTTGGGGTGTATGGACAGCAGTTGCTAGGGTGGTTGCTCGAGGGGATTTTCCCCGAGGAAAAAAAGTACTCAGATCCGGCGTATGCCAAAGAGGGCGCAACCCATTTCTTTGACGATTTATTAGCCGGAGGAACGACGACGTGTCAGGCGTTTTTGACCCATTCTCCGGTCAGTGTTGACGCCTTTTTTGAAGAGGCTTCCCGCAGAGACATGCTCGTGATTGGCGGTCTTACAGGCATTGATCGATTTGCGCCTGAAGGATCGTGGGATACTGCAGAAAATTTTTATAAAGATACAAAAAAGATGATCGGTAAGTGGCATCGCAAAGGGAGAAATCTTTATGCGATTACCCCTCGATTCCCTCTAGGGTGCACGCATGAGATGATGTCCGCTTGCGAGAAACTGAAGAAAGAATTTCCCGATGTTTGGGTCAATTCCCACCTCAATGAAAATCCGCATGAAATTAGAGACACCAACGCGCATCATTGTACACATGATTATTTGGAAGCGTTTGAAAAATATCATTTGGTCGGCCCTAAATTTACCGGCGGCCATTCTGTTTGGACTTCGGATAACGAGTACAAAAGACTTTCTAAATCCGGCGCTGCTGTCTCTTTTTGCCCTTTATCAAACCTCTTTTTGGGGAGCGGTATGTTTCGTTTAGGCAAAGTCACAGATCCGGAGCATCGTGTTCGTTTTTCTTTAGGTTGCGATGTGGGGGCAGGGAATAAGTTTTCAATCATCAATGTTCTGGATGAAGCCTACAAAGTCGGCATGTGCAATAACACGTTGCTCGACGGAAGTGTGGATCCGCGAAACTTTGATGCGGCGGAAGCGGAAAGAAATAAATTATCTCCCTACCGCGCTTTTTACGCTGCCACTTTGGGCGGCGCTCATTCCCTTTATCTCGACGATCGGATTGGAAATTTCGATGTAGGCAAGGAAGCCGATTTTGTGGTTCTCGACTGGACTTCAGGGCAAAAAGCGTGCTCTTGGCAAACATCGCTTATTAGCGGTGAGCATGGTCCAAAAAACATGGAGATCGCCGCAAAATTGCTGTTTTCCATTATGATTTTGGGCGACGATCGAAGTGTTGACGAGACCTGGATCAAAGGAAAAAGGGCGTACCATAAGTTAGGCAAAAAATGAAAATCCGTTTTTTTTGCTTTTTGAGTTTGCT
>CAZQNB010000047.1:0-11857 GCA_964594545.1 uncultured bacterium
CCGATCTTTTATCGAAAAAAGATCGTTTTGCTGAAATTTCCAAATCGATGAATGACAGACAAAAGAAAATCGACGCGCTACATAAAGAGCTAGAAATCCTCTACACAAAGTTATAATTTTTAGAAATTTGATAAATCTTCAACCATAAGAACGATCAAATTTACGGATCGTTCTTATCGCTAAAATAAATATCAGGCGCATAGTAAATATTAATTTTTTTTGTTAGTTGAAGTCCCTCAAATGCCAAACTTAATAGAGCGTAAAATTTTTCTTTCAAGGATCTCAATAGCCACTCTTGCTCTCTGGGAAAAAATATCAAGACCCCGGCTTCTTTCTATTAACTTTGCACCTTCCACTAAATCATCCTCTCTTAAAGGTTTTCCCTTGCCAGTTTGAGGGTCGATTTCCCTCCCAAGAGCTTCTTCATTTAATTTGATCATAAGTTCGACAAGACTGGCGTGAATAAGTTTGTTTCTTGGTATACGACATTCGATGATAGCATCATACTCTGCAGAATTGAGTTTATCTTTAAACACATGGAGAACCGCCGCAATAAGGTGTTCTAGCTTGGCTCTATAAAAAGACTCTTTGGTTTTCGTTTTTAAGATTTCCTGCACCTTAGGTTCTAATTGAGCGATGATACGTAGCCGTAATTCTAAGGCTGTTGCCGCTCCTGCGGCAGAATCAATTTTCAATTGGATATTATGAAGTGTAGAGATCAGAGGTTCAATTAAAACCGGCAACTTTGCTTTTTTTTGAACAACTGGATTATTTGTGTTATTCATCTAAAATCCTTTTTAAATAGTAGTATATAATATCTGGACTTTGCCCATTTAGAGGGCCGATCTTAACATTTTAGGGGGCGGGCTACGCCCCCTAAAATGTTAAGATCGGCCCTCTAAATGGGCAAAGTCCAGTAATATTAATTAAAATAATCTAACAAGTTTTATTAAGCGCCGCAATAGATTTGCGACGCAATGCGTGAAAAACACTTACTTATTTAGACTCAGCAGGAATTCCAACTATAGCCATAACGCGAGCAGTTGCTGCGTTCATTGATGGCGTATTATTAGCTGAACATCCCTCCCAAAGTGAAGACTTCTGATTCCACTCGATTTCAGCTAATTTTTCTGCATAATACTTCCAGTCAAGTTCATTCTTGAACAAAACATTTCCCATACGACCAATAATACCCAATCCAACGGAGGTTAAACATATGTGTCCCTCACTTCGATAATCAGAAATCTTCGTACTTGGAATCCCAAGAGAAAGTTTACTAATTTTGTTCCAGATTCCAATTTTTTCCGTTAAAAACTGAATATACGAAATTGCCTTGCCTATCTCACTTTCAAAAATGGCATCATCACCGATGATCTTTCCAATTATTTTTTCAAATTTTGCGTTTGTTACTTTGTTGTCGCTAATCATAAAATATTTTAAGAAGTTTAATAGTTGCTTTGCAGTAAAAACACAATTAGATCCTCTTGAAACAAAACGGCTTACAGAATCAATACGCCCTTTAAAAAGCTCGCAGCGCTTTTCAAGGGTTAACACCGCTCGATTCGCAGGATTTCGAGAATCATAAATAGTAATTAAACTTTGAGGAAGAGGTTTAATCTTACTTGCATCAGCAAAGTCTTGGTGAATTTGAGATATATCATTTTCATTTGTGATAATTACAGCGATCGTCTCAATAGCCAATTTTGCTTTTTCTTCCTCTGATGACTCTTCAAGCAGTTTTTTAATCGCTGATTGACGATGCTGTCCATCGGTAATGGATATTTTGCCTGTTTTTGGCAAAATCAAAAACCCCGTTTTCATTGGAGACTCATCTTCAACTGTAAATAGAGAGAGAGGATGCTGTATGTTAAGAGTTAGAGCGCCGAGAGTGTATTTCCCGTCGTAATTTTTTTTGATATATTTTGCAATTTCGTTCGTATGAGCTTTTAACTCCGGCCTATTTGTTGCTGTCGCAGCATTCCCTATCGTGGATTTCTTTTCGGCAGATTGTACGAAAAGCGATTTTGACACAGAAGAGAACGTTAAAACACCACTCATTGAATACCGAACTCCTTGGCGATAAATAATCACAGGGACAAGCTCTGCGCACATTGAAGTTGCTGTTTGGTAAGCAGTCTTCACTACTTCATCGTATGACTCTGATGAGTTGATTGTTAGATTTCCAATCGTTTGTTTTTGAATTGCCATATATGGGCTCCTTTATGTAACTTGCGGACAATTATTAAACAAAACCGAATGGAATTGCAAAATCCCCAATTTTATTTTTTTTAAATCCAAAACGGGGATATTAAAAACTTTTTCAAATCTCTGAAATATAATAGCAATTCAGATTTTCTATGAAATCTCGAAGACAAAATGTAATTATTTTCCTTATCGATTCCCCTCCTCTCTGAATGTAATCATTGATCAATTGATGAGAAAGAATATCTTTTTTCGTTTGAATTTTCCCTCCCTGTTGAATTAAATCGCAGACTACTCTCAGGACTTCTTTTAAACTCTGAAAATCAAATAAAACTTTCCCATCACATTCTTCAAAAAGATTACGAACCAGAGGTATGTTCGAAATGCTTTTAGATACCAAATTTATGTCTTGTCTTTCTTTTTTAAAGCCGCTATTGACTCTATATCCATACTTATTGTGTTGTCGTAAGAAATCAAACCGTTCTGGATTCTCAATGCGAAGTTTTACCATTTCTCGACAAACAGCTCCATTGCTCATGCCTGGGTTTTTGTGGAGTAAGAATTGAATTACAGCAGACCTCTTTAATTTGTTGATATTTGGAGTAGTTAATTTCCGAAAATTTTTCCCAAGTTGATACAGACTACTTGCCTCTTGTAATTCAAAAGGCAAAATAAAGCCTTCCGTCAATGCGATAGCAAGCACATCTTCCGGGCGAAGAAAAAATGAATGTTGCTCTAGTATTGAATGAATGGGATTACTTCTTCGAATAAATCTTAACTTTTCTGAGATGACTTCACTAGTATCTTTAAGCGCAAACTGAAGTAACGACTTAAGAATCAGATCGAATTGGGTACCTGTGTGTTCTTCTAAAAATTCTTCCGGGATCAGACCTATTCGTTCCCTCTTAACTCTTAACTGAATTTCTGGCTCAAGATTGTAAAACCCAACAAAATCAATTTGTCCCAAAAGGAAATAAGAGGCTTCACAGATCTCCCAAAAGGGCCCGCCTAACAAAAGTCTATAACGTTCTACCTTTTCTTGATCGATCAATCCACACCCAAAATATTGTTTCAAGGCTGTGAAAGGATAGCATAATGGTGTTTTTTATGATATTAATTTAATATTTATATATTTTTACATAATTTTAATTTTCATTACCAGAATTTATTAAAAACTCACAATCCATTTTTATTTCCATATTAATCCTAAGAAAGTCTCAGATTTAGCCCCATAGCCACGCATAGAGAAACAAGTGTATGCCATTTTGGGTTCCCCGTTCCTGAAAGTGTTTTGTAGAGACGTTCACGACCTAGGCGAGTCTTTTTAGCTAGAGCGCCAACACCGCCTTGCGCTTCTGCAACATTTCGTAAAGCAATAAGAAACAAATGTTGTGACTCTTCATCGCCTTTGAGACTTTCCTCTAAGGCTGCGTTAAGATAAGAAACCGCCTCATCATGATCTTTAAGCTTTTCAAGAAGCCATTCTTGATAGTTTTTATTTTTTGCCATACTTTTTCTCCCTAGATTGATATTCTTCTAAATACTCCTTCGCCTTGCTAGGGCGTATCGTCAATTAACTTGATTGAGAGAGCGACCTAATTCAGCTTCGATCTCTTCGACAGTTGGCAGAGAGGCTTTCAGGTTGTCTGGGAGGGCCTTGGCAAGCTGAGTTTCGAAGTTTGCAACGCTAATGGGAGAGGAATTGTTGCGTAGAGCGTATTCGACAATCAGATTGTCTTTACCTTTACAGAGAATCAAACCGATGGTGGGATTATCTCCAGGTTGCCGCATCTTGTCATCAATAGCTGCCAGATAAAAGTTGATCTGTCCCGCGAAGTCTGGTTTGAACTTTACGGCTTTTAGCTCGATGAGAAAGTAGCAACGGAGTTTGATGTGATAAAAGAGAAGATCGAGGTAATAGTCTTCGGTACCGACACGAAGAGGAACTTGTCTACCGACAAAGGCAAAGCCGTTCCCGAGTTCTAAAAGAAATTTTTGAAGGTGGGTAATAAGGCCATCTTCGATTTCTTTTTCTCTAGCTTCATCAATAAGGGTCAAGAAATCAAAGCAGTAAGGATCTTTGATAATTTGTTCAGCAAGATCGGAATGAGGCTCTGGAAGGGATCTTTGAAAATTGTTAGGGGCTTTGCCTTGTCGATGGTAGAGGTCAGTTTTAATCCACATTTTAAGGATGGATCGGCTGCAACCATTTTCGACGGCTCTTCGAGCGTACCACTCCCGTTCATCTAAATTTTTTACTTTTTCAACTAGAATGACGTTATGCCACCAGGGGATATTTAGACAGAAATCGGGAGGGATTTCTAATTGTCGCGCAGCCTGCGCGACTTTTGCGTATGTTAAGTAAAAAGATTTCATTCTGAATACGTTAGATCTAGAAAAGCCCTTTAACCCAGGAAAGCAAGACTGTACATCCCTGCAAAGCCGCTCGATGACTTGCCCACCCCATCCTTCTACTTCCTGCCTTCTCACGATCTCTGAGCCGATCCACCAATGGAGCTTGATCAGCTCTTGATTGACTGCCATTGCTGCTTTGACCTGCGACTCTTGGATGCGAGTCTTGATGTTCTCTAAGAGGACGGGATAACCTTCTGGAAGAACAAGAAAAGGGGCGAGAGATGACTCTGTTGGCTCTTTCGATAGGGGCATAATAGTTGATCCTATTGTTGAATAATAAAAATTGGCTCGTTGGTTTCCTTGATGACATGCGTTATTGGATCAAGAGAGTAAAGTTTACCCGGGAATTTGTTTAATTCTCTTCCGAGAGCCCGTTGTATGTTATTAACTGTTCCTAAAGCCAGTTCGTTTCTTTTGGAGAGTGCATCAGGATCTTTAGGAGGGTATCCTAACCCTTGGATAGGATGGGTTTCTCCGTTCATTCTATAGCCGAGGATCAAATAAGTATGTAACTCTGAATCCACCATATCCTCGAATTCTTTAAAAGGGGAAGCAAAGTCCATGCAGTAGTATTTTGACTGATCATCAATGATTTTCCCGAAAGGGAGATCTCTTCCTTGTTCCCAATGATTAAGCCAAAAACCCAATTGTCTCTCTCTGATAATATCTAAGGGAGGTTCTTTAGGGCGAATTCCACAAAATACATCCCAGCTCAAATAGGTGGTGGCATATTCCACAAATTTTTCAAAGTCATTTTGCACCAATAAAAAAATGTCTCCGAAAAGGCAGTCGATAAGATCTTTGGTGCCTCTGAAAGAAGAGATGCGTTTTTCTCTTTCCTGTATCAGTTGTTCAAAAACATTTCTCAAAGTGTAGATTTTTTGCTTTAGGTATATGGATATACCAGCTGCAATTTCTCTCAGATTTCTATCCAAAACCTGAATTTCTTCTTGATTCACTTTGATTGGTTTGATTTTCTTAAATTCTTTGCTTGGGAAGAAGTGAGGTTCAGTAAAAATAATAGGGATTGCAAGATGTTTTTTTGTGAAACCAATGTACTCGAAAAAAAGGTAGTAAGATGAGATCGGTTTAAATCTGCGACCGAATTCTTTTATAAATGCGTCGTAAAGTTTGTTCCATGTTTCGGGAAGATCCGCGAGCGAGCGAACTAAGGGACTGTCAAGATAAACATATTTCATAATAAAATTAACCCAGCTTATAAATTGAAAAAAATTGTACCACTAAGTGATTTTGCAGTTAAGTTTTTTTCTGAAAAACTTATTTAAATTGCTTAGAGGAATCGACATCTCGAGATCCCCATTTTCAGAGAAACATGCAGTCATTGATTGCGATGAGTAGATCTCAACATAAAAAGTGGGTTTTTTAAGCGCGTCAAAGCGCCGAATTTTCTCGATCGCAAGAGTCTTTGTATTTTTAAAAATACAAAGGCTCTTGCGATCGAGGAAATAAAGTTATAATTTTTAGAAATTCATCCTCATGTGATATAACCTCACACATATGTGTGGAATATTTGGTTACATCGGGAAGCAAGATCCCCTAAATGTGTGTCTCAAAGGCCTTGAGCTCCTCGAATACCGCGGCTATGATTCGACTGGAATTGGCGGTATTTATCAAGGCGCGCTGACCATTTGCAAGCGAGAGGGAAAATTATCTGCACTAAAAGCCAAATTAGATCTTCCCAAAATGGACCTTGCGATCGCCCACACAAGATGGGCCACGCATGGAAAAGTCAATGACGAAAATGCCCATCCGTTCATGGATGCAACAGAAACATTTGCGTTGATTCATAACGGGATCATCGAAAATTACAAAGAACTTAAAAATTCGCTTCTTGCAGATGGAGTAAAGTTCACATCAGAGACAGATTCAGAAGTCGTCGTTAACTTAATTGCCAAATACTATCAAGGCGATTTAGTGCATGCCATGCACACAACTTTGTCACTGCTCAAAGGGATTTTCGCCTTCTTGGTCATCCATAAAGAGCATCCTGATGAAATTATTGCAGCTGCAAAAGACTGCCCCCTATCCATTGGTTGCAGCGATGATAAGACAGAATCGATTATCTCTTCAGATCCAAACGCTTTTGAAGGGTCAACGCTCAATATCCGATTCTTACGCAAAGGAGAAATCGCAAGAGTCAAACAAGGGTCTGTTGAAATTTTTGATGGGATGCTCAAAATGATAAAGAAGAAACCGGAGCGTTTAGATATCGAACGCGCGCCGTCGACAAAAGAAGGGTTTGAACATTACATGCTGAAGGAAATTTTCGAGCAGCCTGTCACGGTTCAAAAAGCCCTTTTGGGAAGATTCGAAAACGAAGTTGTATTCGAAGAGCTCAGTTTAAGCCCAAAGTTCCTCAAATCAATCAAAAATCTTTGGATTTTAGGCTGCGGCACCTCCTCTCATGCAGGGCTGATCGCTTCCTTTCTTATGGAAGACATTGCCCATATGACTGCGCATGTAGAAATCGCTTCTGAAGCGCGCTACCGCAACCCTAGACTCTCTTCGGAGACCCTTGTCATTGCAGTGAGCCAATCAGGAGAAACTGCGGATACTTTGGCTGCTATGCGAGAGACCAAAAAATATGGATGTAAAGCCATTGGCATCTGCAATGTGAAAAACTCAACGCTCGCAAGAGATGCCGATGGCCTATTATTTTTAAAAGCAGGGCCGGAAGTGAGCGTCTGTTCAACAAAAGCGTTCACAGCGCAGCTCACCGTCTTCACTCTCTTGTCTCTTTATTTTGCAAAGTTATTCAACCAAAAGACAAATGATGAAATCAGAGCTTTTTATAACGAGCTTTTAAAAATCCCCGCCCAAATCCAAGAAATTCTGGGTCAAAAAGAAAACATCCAAAAGATCGCGAAGAAATATGCGGCCTACGATAATTTTGCCTTCCTTGGGAGAAGATATATGCTTCCAACGGCTATGGAAGCTGCGCTAAAACTCAAAGAGATTTCATATGTCAATGCAAACGGCTACCCGGCAGGAGAGCTCAAGCATGGCCCCATTGCCCTACTCAGCCCGAATTTTCCTGTTGTGGCCTTTTGCGCAAACGAAAGGACGCGCGAAAAAATCGGCAGCAATCTCATGGAGGTTAAAGCGAGAAACGCTCCTGTATTTGCGATCATTCCTGAACACTTTAAAGAAATTGAAACCATTGCCGATGATGTCTTCCACGTCCCCGCAACACTTGATGAATTAGCCCCCTTTACCTCGTCAATCGTGGGCCAACTCTTTGCCTACTATATTGCGAAAGAACGGGGATGCGATATCGATCAACCCAGAAATCTTGCAAAATCAGTGACGGTAGAATAAACTGGACATTGTCCATTTATCGCGGCGTCTTTCACGTCTACGGATCTTTCCCTATAATTTATTTCCTTAAGGTGGCATATTCAAGCCTATCTTAAGAAAATAAATTACAGGGAAAGAGCCGTATCCCGTGAAATACGCTCACTCAAATGGACAAAGTCCAGTGAAAAAAACTCTCTTCATTATTCTAGGCCTTCTTGCTTTACTGATCGCCTTTTTCCCGCTTCTTCTTTCAACGCCCGTCGGATCTCCCATTTTTACGCATCTATTAAGTGTTAAATTTCGGGGACAAGTCTCCATTGAAAAAACAAGACTCTCTTGGTTTGGGCCGCAGCGCTTTGAACATGTGACATTAACAAAACCTGATCTTATCGCCTCTATAGACCTCCTGGAATCCACCGTTCCTTTTTGGGAACTTTCTAACTTCGGAAGTTCATTTAGACTTGAAGACGGAAATTTTTTATTTCCCACCTACCAGCAGGCGCAAATCACACATGTTGAAGCAAAAATCGAAGGGCAGAAGTTACAAGCCAAAGGAAGTACGCCGGGGGGCGGCTTCCTCGCAGTCCAAGGAACCGTTATATCAAAAAGAGAGTTTGATATTACAGCTACAATCAAAGAAATTCCAACAATTGCTGTAGACAAACTCCTCAAGTTAAACGGGACTCTCTACAAAATTTTAGGGTCCACTCTGAGTTTCAACGGCACGCTTACCCACAAATCTCAAGCGGGAAAGCTGAGATTTGACTTTTCATCACCCAATGGAACAGCAGCTCTCAACGGAAACATTAACGACGATATCCTCACCCTAAACCAACCACTGAAAGCGACAATACGGTTAAGCGATGCATTAAGCGAACTTCTAGTGAAGTCGGAACTCTTTACTGCCATTAGAGCAAAAAACCCGATTAGCCTGCTCATCTCTTCCGAAGGATTTAGCTGCCCTTTAAACCCATTTCGATTCGATCAACTCCAAATCCAAAGAGGAACCCTAAACCTAGGCCAAATCCAAATCGATGCGGGAAGCTCTCTCCATTCGTTAGTTCAGCTCTTTGATCATAAGGCTTTTGAAAAGACGACTGATATTTGGTTTACTCCGGCGCTATTCCAACTCCAAAACGGCCGTCTCCAACTGTCGCGGGTAGATGCTCTTGTATCCAAGTCTATCCATCTCTGCACATGGGGCGATATAGATATCAAGAATGACGATCTGCAGATGACCCTAGGACTTCCCGGAGATACATTAGAAAGGTCTTTTAATATCCGGAACCTCTCAGATAGTTATGTCTTAAAAATACCGATTCGAGGATCAATAAAAGACCCTCAGTTTGAGACAGAAGGCCCAATTGCAAAAATCGCGATCTTATCTACGTCAAAGCACATTCCCACAAAAGGGGGGAAAATCTTTGGAGGCATTGTAAATGCAGTTACGCAAGCGCAAGATGAGGGAGACGCTCCCCCTGCAAACCGCCCCTTCCCTTGGGAAAGATAAAATTAAGCTGCAAGAGTCGTGAGGAATAAGTGGGAATATAAAGCTCTTATTTTTTCTTGCGTGAGGTGCATTTGATCATGGACAAAACGTTCAAAACCGAGTTTTTCATAGAAAGAAGCTGCAGCATCGAGGTCGGTAATTGTACACTCTTTTCCTAACTCAATACCTCGTTTGATTGCCCGTTCGACTAGAGCTGTTCCAGCTCCGCTAACCGGACGGTCCGATGCGGTATTGATTCTTGGAACAAGGTTCCATGGATTGGATGCAAGCCCTGTTACATCAATTGATTGAGAGATCCAAATAAGCATAATCGCTTGAGCATTTCCACTCATGTCCTGACAAAGATACAATTCTGCTCTAGAATCAAGAGCGGATAGATCTGTAAACAAACGGCAGATGAATTCACTGTCATCCATGCGGGAGTAATCTTCCTCGGATGCTTTTCCAATTAATGCCATTTTATTTCTTGCTTCCTCTCTCCAACGAGACGCGAGCGTTTCAATGCTTGGGAACTGAGGGCTCTCCACCTTAAATACATTAAGGTCGCAAGAATTTCTTTTATTATATGTTGTTAGTTGTGTTGCCATAATTAATGATATAATCAAAAATTTAACACCGAAAGAAATTAGAGAGAACAAAAAATCTCTCTCTAATTTCTCTCGGTGGTTCTCGGTGCTCTCTGTGTTAAATTTTCCCTTTTATGCAACAAGGCCGTTCGGTATATCAATTGCCGTTTTTCATTTGGATCCACTGATCCCACGTGCATTTATGAGGCCAAATTTCTGAAGTTTTTCGGTATTCTGCGATCTCTTCTTCCTCGACCCAATGAAGCGCGCCATCCCTTCCTACCCGATCCGGGAAGCGAATTCCATTTAAATGGTCCACTTCATGTTGAAAAATTCTCGCGGTATATCCGGAAATCTCCTGTAAAATAGGGGCGCCATATCGATCAAAAGCTTGAATGAGAATCTTTTCTGATCTGGGAACAAGGCCAACCACCCTACTATCTACAGAAAAACACCCTTCTCTTAAAGTAACTTGCTCTGTTGAATAAGAAAGGATCTCCGGATTCACAAAAGCAACCAGTTCTCCCATCTCTTTTCGATGACTATCAATACCCATATCGACGAGAATAATTCGCTTCAAAACACCAATTTGCGGAGCTGCAAGACCTACCATGAGTCTTTTTTCGAGATCGATTCTCTCTCCCTTCGCAATAGCGAACATCTGATCAATAAGTACTTGCGTTTCTTCCGACTGAATCTCATCTACGGGCACTTCCAAAGATCTTTGTTGAAGAAGAGGATCTCCCGGTGGAGTAAAAATTGGGGAGCTATACCCAAACATTGCACTTGCTGCAAAAAACCCATAGATCATCAAACGAAACATAAAAATCTCCTAAAAGCAATTTGTTCTGTAGGAAAATTATCCATGGAAGATATGATAACGGATCTGCCAAACTAAGAGCAATATGGAAACGCTTTTCAGCTTTATTTTTCTAACTCTATCCATCCTCAGTCTGTGGATAAAGCGCTCCCCAAAGATATGGGGAAGCTTTCTTGCCCTTTCTCTTCTCTTAAGCGTCCTTGCAGGAAATATCCTTTGGATAGGTCTATTTTTTCTCGCGGCAGTGATTTCTCTATGGCTTCTCTACGTAAAAAAACCAAGCTTTCTCATTTTTGTCGCTCTCGCAGCTATTACGCTCTGTTACAAGATACACATAATCCCTGGATACGTTCCTGTATACATTACGCCAAAATTTCGGATCGGACTTGAAATGGCTATCCTGGGGCTTCTCCCATTAGCATTGGTTGTCCCTCTAGCAAAGACAGTAAAAGATTGGAAAAAGGTGTTGAAAGGATTTGGAGTTGGATGCCTTGGAATTGCGATTTTAGCCATCCTTGCAAAAATTGGAAAAGTCACTCAACTAGAATTTAAACTCCCCTCATTTTTCCCTATCCGGTACTGGAGCAATCTAATCCTTACCTCTATCCCCGAAGAAGGGTTCTATCGGGGCTTTTTACAAACACAACTTTCTAGATATTTTGGAGATACAAAATGGGGAAAAATAGGGGCGCTACTTCTCACATCGGTTATTTTTACATCCGCCCATATATATTGGAGCCCCAATATTGCTGTCTTAAGCTTCGTCTTCCTTGCAAGCTTGCTTTATGGAGGCGTCTATCTCATCTCCGGGAAAATTGAGAGTGCGATTCTTTGCCATTTCCTTTTGAACTTCATCCACATGACTTTTTTCAACTATCACGCAATGTGATTTTGAGCGCATCACAAACTTACTCACGCAGGATCATTATCCAGTCAGATTCCAAGTCACATAACTTACCATTAACAGCAACTAAATCGTGTATTATCTCTTGCTGGCTAATCCCTCTATTAGAAAGGCCGATTACC
>CAZQNB010000048.1:0-9632 GCA_964594545.1 uncultured bacterium
TGAAAAGAACGGATAATACCATTTATGAAAAATAGCTTTGAGTTGTGGCATCGTCTAGCACGTCATCTTTGAACGATCCTTTCTCTCTGACGCACTATCCGACGCTACAACTCAACGTTATTTATGATAAATGGTATAATACCAAACGCAGCAAATAAATTCATATTTAAGCCGCGTGAAAGCTGTCGATAAATCGAAGATCGTAAGTGGCATAGTATGAAGTCATACAATGCCACTTACGATCTTCGATTTTCGACGCTTTGACGCGCTTAAATATGAATTTATTTGCTGCGATTGGTATAATTACCATTCGGAGAAGATGGTGTCGGCGATTTTTTGCGCCAGTTTCTCATAAAGAGGTTTGCTGGCGGCTTCTTGCGCGGATTCAACTGATTCAAGCTGTCCTAACGAAAAGGGAAGAACGGTTGTTCGGATTCCGTCTGAATTAATAAAGGCTAGGTCTTGAATTGAATCGCCGTCGACATAGTCATAATCGGTATTCGCGGTAATCAGGTAAGGTCCGTAGGCAATTTCTTCTGTCGATCCTTTGTATAAAGTGACATTGGCAGAAATCCCTCGCCTTCCCTCGCAGCCCACGATGTTTTTTTTGATTTCTCCGGAAACTTTCTGCTTATCTTTTCTGTATCCAACCGTTTGATTCTGTCCGTTTACAAGAGCAATTTTCAGGCAATATTCTCCCTCGTTTGCGCGGACTTTTGCAATGCCTGATGAGGTTAACGTCCGGATCATTTCTGAAGTGAATGTTCCGTCTTCATCTCCGGAGGCATAAGGGACTACAATGGTGGGAACGTGGCTATCCGGAAAGTCGGGAGACCATCTGTAGCCACATCCGCTTGTTGCTATAAGAAGCAAAAGCCAGCTACTTCTCATTGTTGAGACGATCTAACTTTTCTTGAGCAATTAAGGCTGCGGGAGTTTTTGGGTATTTGGAAACCACTTTGCTGTAATAAATTTTCGCAGCGGGAACTTTTTTCGTTTTTTGAAAAAACGCGCCGGTAGACAGCAGATTGTCTGCAAAAGCCTCTTCCATTTTGTGGATGTAATTTTCGGCATCGGCAAGCCTCTTTTCTCTAGGGAAAACAAGGCGGAATTTTCGAATGGTTACTTCGGCGAGATCCAAAAGATCGGGATCCAAGCTTCTTCCCTGGCATTGCATGTGGTACACGTGAATTTTTTCGAGATACCCTTCTGCAGCAAGCTCGTGTTTTGGAAATCTGCGGATCAACAAATCGAGCGTTTCTAAGCTTGGTTTGTAGTCTTCTAATTCTGCTTGTATCTTTGCTTTTCCAAGTAAAGATTTTGCCGCAAGATCGCTATGAGGAAGTGTGGCAATGACTTCGTCGTAAATTGTGATGGCTTCTTCTTTTGCGGAAAGGAGTTTTGGCGCCTTGTGGGAATTGAAAAGGGGAACTTTCTCTCCCTCGCGGAATCTTTCAGCAATATTGAACTTAAGAGCAATCGCCTCTTCAAATCGTTTTGGGGCAATGGGGTTATTTAAGTAGGCAGTAAAATATTGATTTGCAAGGAGTGGCTGGTCGAGGTTTAAATAGGCCTCTCCAATTAAAAAGGAGGAATCTTGCGCAAAAGGGCTCGAGGGGAAGTGATACGAAAGGATGTTTGCGTAATCAATGACCGCCCACCAGTTATTTTCACTCGTTGCTTGTTGCAAATAGCCATTAAATTCTTGAGCGGAAGGTCCTTGGTTTTCCCATGTTAGCTCCTCAAGCTCAAGGGCCATAAGGGGAAGCGCGCACAAAACCGAACCAAAACAAATTTTCTTTATTAGCTGTTGCATAGAGGCAAGTGTAATGGACTCTTGTGGATTCTGTCAACTTTGCATCGAACGAGGTCTACCGTTTTTTTGAAATGGCAAATGTGAGAAGAGCAAGCCCTAAATAAAAGATGGGGCCCGTGTAATTGGGAAGGAGATAGGGCGCTGTAATCGGAACGAAGCCCGCCACAGAAAAGATGGCAATGAGAACCCCGAGGAAGGCGTCGCCTCCCACAAGTCCTGAAGCAAATAGGGTCCCTTTCCCCAGTTCATCGCTATTGCGGTCGCTAAAAAACCGGACGACGCCTCCGAAAAAAATGCCTGCGCTTAAAGAAAGGGGGAGGTAAAGGCCGATGGCAAAAGGGATCACGGGGATGTGAAGGAGCGCGAGGATGATTGCAAGCGCTATCCCAACGCCGATGAGGCCCATCGGTAACGTTCTTTCCATCACCCCTTGGGCAATCATGGCAAGGAGGTTGGCTTGGGGAGCTGGCATCAGTTCAGATCCGATGACGTATGTTTTATTGAGGATATACACGGTGGCGCCAATGACAAGGGCCGGGAGAATAAGACCTACGATTTGCGCGGTTTGCTGTTTCCAGGGAGTTGAACCAAGCAAATATCCTGTCTTTAAATCTTGCGAAGTGTTTGCGGCCAAAGCAATCGCGATACAGGCGACAACGCTCAAAGTGATCGCTGAAAAAAGGTACGCCCTTTCTGTCCAGCCAAGGCTAAGGTAAACGCAGCATGTGATCAAAAGAACGGTAATGAGCATTCCGGATACGGGACTCGACGAACTTCCCACAACGCCGCACGCAATGGAGGATACGCTGACAAAAAAGAGGGCAAGGACGAGAAGAAGGACAATGCTAAACAGATTAAAAGAAAGATAGGGAACTGCATATAAAGTGATGGCAACGCCAAGAGCCACAATAAGCAGCCATTTCATCGAAATATCTTGGTCTGTTCTGGCAAGCTTATCGTGATGAGATTCTTTTTTGAAAAGTTCTTTGGCTCCGTCTCGAAATGCTTTTGTTAAAAGCGGAACGACTTTGAATAAATGAAAAATACCGCCTGTGCCGACAGCTCCGGCGCCGATGTAGCGGATATAATTTGACCAAATGGCATCGGAATCCATTTTTCCAATCGGAACGGTGCCCGGATAGACAATCGAGCTATCTCCGCCGAAGAGGTGGATCAGAGGGATGAAAATGACCCAAGCTAAAAGACCGCCGGCCACCATGACCGTTGCGATTCTAAATCCAATGAGGTATCCAAGGCCGAGAAGCGCCGGAGTTCCATCAACCGACACCCGGGCGCCCGGGATCAAGCGCAAAGCAAATGAGGGGGCTTCGTTCCATAGAAATAGGGCGTTCATCAAGATTTTATAGAAACCGGCTATACAAAATCCGTAGACCGCCTGCACCGCATTTTTACCTGCATTTGCGCTTGCCATTAAAATTTCTGCGCAGGCTGTCCCTTCCGGATAGGGGAGTTTTTTGTGTTCTTCCACAATTAAAAATCTTCGCATGGGGATCATAAAGACAATTCCGAGAATGCCGCCTAAAAGAGAGAGGAGAAAGATTTTAAAAAGAGAAGGCGTGTCGCCCAAAAGTAACAAAGCGGGAAGCGCAAATACAATACCGCCCGCCATCCCTTCGCCCATTGTTGCAATGGTCTGGACGATGTTGTGTTCTAAAACAGTGGTTTTCCCTTTAAAAAGAGCTTTGCTTAAACCCAAAGAAAGGACTGCCGCGGGAATGGATGCAGATACGGTTTGTCCAATTTTAAGTCCGAGGTAGGTATTGGCGATCGCAAAGAAAAAACTAAAGATGATCCCGACGCCAATCGAATGGAATGTGATTTCTTTGACGGATTTGTTCGCTGCAATAAAGGGTTTCATATATTTTTTAAATATATGTACGGTTATTGAACTTCAAGAGGTTTTTTAAAAAGATTTAGTTTTTCTAGAAATGCGGCGTCTGCTTTGACCCCCCAAGAGGCGTCAATGGAAAGAGTTGCGAGTTTTTTTGCACTTGCGACAAATTGAATATCTAACGTGGATTTGCCGGGGTGTTCGCGAAGAAGTTTTTTTAAACAAAGGATATGGCTTAACGCTACCTTGTCGGCATCGAGTTTAAGGGAAATATGTTTGGTTTCTTCTTTTTCAGGGGTTGCCACAGCTTTCTCCTTTTCTTTCTCCTTTCTCCACTTGGGCTCTCCATTTCTCGTTTGCATTTTCAGCTTGTCGAAGAGCTCATCACAAGTTTTCATCTTCGCTTCATCAATGGAGGCTAACTCTTCAAGATAGCGGCATGAAAGCTGGAGTTTTCCTTCCCTTTTTTCGAGCTGTAAAATTGTGTAGACGATTTGATTATCTCGGATGAGAGGCCCTTTTTCTTCAAACATTTCTGCCCAAATGGGAAGCTCGAATTTTTCAATGCCATCGCTAATATTGAGGATGGCAAATTTTTTCTGACTTTTGCTAGAGATTTTAACTTGCACCGCATCGATGATAAAAGCAGATCGAATGATTGTGTTTTCGGCAAGTTTTTCAAAATCGGAGAGAGGTACGCAGGAGAGTTGTTTGAGGATTTTTTTATAGGCATCCATAGGATGGCCAGTGAGGTAAAAGCCGAGGAGATCTTTTTCTCTTTGCAGGAGATGCTCTTTTGTTGAGGGGTGAGAAACTTCAGGCGGATCGGTAAATAGAGCCGTTGGCTCTTCAAGAAGAGAAAAGAGGTTGAGGATGCCCATTTGAGTTTCTTTTTGATTTCGACTTACATGCGTAATCATCGGCTCAAGGCTTAAGAGCATTGCATCACGGCTCCACTTGGTGAAGTCAAAGCAGCCGGATTCGATCAAGAGCTCGATTTGCTTTTTTCCGATTCTCCCTTTTTCTGTTCTCTGAATAAAATCATACAGAGAGAGAAAAGGGCCGTTTTTTGCCCTCTCTTCTAAGATGACTTCGACCACATTGCTTCCGACGCCCTTAATTCCGGACAGGGCAAATCGGATCCCTGCTTGGCTTGCAGAAAATTGACTTCCGGCTTCATTGACATCAGGGGGAAGGGCGAGGATGCCGATTGCTCTTGCTTCACCAATGAGTTTAGCTACTTTCGCTGTATCGTCCCGATCGCATGTCATGAGCGCTGCCATCCATTCTTTCGGGTAGTGCGCTTTAAAGTAGGCTGTTGCGTAGGAGAGATAGGCGTAGGCGGCTGCATGGGATTTGTTAAAACCGTAGGAGGCGAATTTTTCAATTTTATCGAAAATTCTGCCTGCAGTTTCGGCATTGATGTCATTTTTTGCAGAGCCGAGGATGAATTTTTCCCTTTGCTTGGCCATTTCCTCTTTGTCTTTTTTCCCCATAGCTCTGCGAAGAACGTCCCCTTCGCCAAGAGAGTAGTTTGCCAGCATGCTTGCAATTTGCATGACTTGCTCTTGATACACCATCACGCCGTAGGTTTCAGACAAAATGTCCTTCATGAGAGGATGGTCGATTTCAATCGATTCTCGCCCATGCTTACGGTTGATGAAGGTGGGGATCATGTCCATCGGGCCCGGCCTAAAGAGGGCGACAACCGCGATGATTTCTTCAAAGACATCGATATGCAGTTGTTTTGCAAGATCTGCCATGCCTCCGGTTTCGATCTGGAAGACGCCGAGAGTTTTTCCTAGATTGATGAGATCAAATGTAGCCTTGTCACTGAGAGGAAGGTTACTCCAGTCGACTTTCTTGCCCGTATTTTTTTCAATTTCATCTGCGCATACTTGCAGAGATGTGAGCGTTTTAAGTCCGAGAAAGTCGATCTTGAGCATGCCTACGCTTTCCACAGGTTTCATGGCATACTGTGTGACCACCATTTCCGAATCTTTTGCCGTGCACACAGGGATGTGATCTGTGATTGCGCTCTCTGAAATGATGAGGCCTGCTGCGTGGGTGCTTGTGTTGCGAATCGAGCCTTCCGCTTTTTTTGCCATCTCGAGAACTCTGCGCGCTTCGTCATCGGTATCCATGAGTTTTTTAAGTTCAGGATCGATTTCAAACGCTTTTTCAAGCGTCATGTTGGGATCTTCGGGAACTAAGCTTGCGATGCTATTGACTTTAGCAAGAGGGACATTGAGGACCCGTCCGACATCGCGGATAGCCATTTTCGCTTTCATCGTTCCAAAGGTGATGATTTGGGCGACTTTGTCTTTTCCGTATTTATCAACGACGTAATTAATGACTTCTCCCCTTCGGTTCATGCAGATGTCGACGTCGATATCGGGATAGGAGATCCTTTCCGGGTTGATGAATCGTTCAAAGAACAGATGGAACCTAAGGGGCTCGATATCTGTAATGCCGGTGAGATATGCAATGATGGATCCTGCCGCAGAACCTCTTCCGGGGCCCATGGGGATTTTCCTTTTTTTTGCCCAATCGATAAAATCAAAAACAATGAGCATATAATCGCTCATCCCTTTTGAAGAGAGGATTTCAAATTCATATTGGAATCGATCGCGGACAACCTGGAGAGGATCTTTTCCCGGATATTTTTTCCCCACTTCTTTCAGTTGCTCTAAGCCGTAGCGGGTCGCCATTCTTTCAACGCAAAGATCATAGAGGTATTTTTCTGCTTCTTTTGATCTCTCTTCTTTTGTAAATGTTTTCCCCAGAAGAGAGGGCGGGATGAAGACGGGATAGTGTTTTGTTTTGAAATCGAGATCACATTTGCATTTTTCTGCAATTCGAACCGTTTCTTCAATGGCTTCGGGAAGATCGCTGAAAAGCTCTTTCATAACATCCGGCGATTTGAAGTAGTATTCGTGAGTGGGCGTTGTATCTCTTTTCGGGTTAGGAATCCTGTTTTTAGGTCTTCCCATCGAATCTCTTTCCCACGTTTCAACAGGCTCTCCCGATTGCACATTGAGGAGGATTTCGTGGGCTTGCCAATCTTCTCGATCGATGTAATGGATATCGTTTGTTGCGACAATTGGGATTTTAAATTGCCGGGAAAGAGAGATGAGCCCAGCTTCGACTTTGCTTTGCGCTGCTTTAAAATCTTTTGCTTTTTGAAGAAGCCAGCCTTCGCCTTTCATTTCTTCTTCATCGAGAGGGTGTCTTTGGATTTCAAGATAGAGATCTTCGCCAAATTGGGAATGATACCAGCGAAGTTCCTCGAGAAGAGCCTCTTCGGAGCCATTGAGTATTTGGTGTCCAAGAGGACCTGTGGTGGGGCCTGTGAGGCAAATGAGCCCCTCTTTATGTTTTTCCAAAAGCTCTTTGTCGATCCTAGGCTGATAGTAAAAGCCCTCTAAAAATCCAAGGGAACTGAGCTTGCATAAATTTCTATACCCTTCGGTGTTTTTGGCAAGTAAAAGGATCGGAAATCCATTGGGAACTCCGTAGGTTTTCTTCTTTTCTAATCGAGAAGTTGGAGCCACCCAAATTTTGCAGCCGAAGATGGCCTTGACGCCAGCTGCTTTACAGGCTTTGTAAAAATCGACAGCGCCGTAGAGATTTCCCTGATCGGTTAAGGCAATGGCCGGGATGTTGAATGTTTTCGCACGTTCTGCCAAAGCTGTCACGGACGCTGTGGAATCGAGAATCGAGAATTGAGAGTGAACGCCTAGAGGAATCCAAGTCATGGTTCGCCCAAGAATATCAGGTTGTTTGCGAATAGACAACTTGAAATTATAGGACAGGATCCGGACAAAACATTTGAAACGCAAAGACGCCAAGGCGCGAAGACGCAAAATCAATTTTTCTTGGCGTCTTGGCGTTTCAAATGTTTTGTTCAGTTCGGGTGGTCGCGTATTGAAATATAATGAATCGCATATATATAATGTTTAGATCGTTAAATATGAGATAGATATGTCTTCTGGGACAATTCCCAAAATAAAGCCGACAGAAGAGCAGAGCGTTTGGGGTAGAGAAAGAATATATGACTATAGTTGGGAATATGGTCGTGGTAAATCTTTCTCACAGATGCGCTACGCTGTTTGCGAGAGTAAACAATTGAGGCCTGTCGGAGCGCAAAGCTTAGTCGACGCTGATGTGGAGGAATTACGCACTTTACAGGTTAAAGATCTGAGCACTATTCCGTCTCCACTTTTAAGAGGAATATGGGGGGAGTTTTCCTCCGCAATTGACTCTCTTTATCAAAATCGACCTGTAACACAGCAAAGTCCGAAATCATCAGAAATAACCGTCCGTGCTTACACAGAAAGGAAAGATTTTGGTGAAAGAATTGCATTGCTGAACTCGCACCTTGCGGCAATTGAGGCTGCTTTGAGAGTTTCTAGAGCACCGCGAGTCCGCTTTAAACTTTGACGGAAATGGGGGGTTTTTCTTCGCGGGTTTTGACAGACCAGAGAGGAAGGACAATGAGCGCGCCAAGAGATGCGCAAACAAGAAGCGTGATAATATATCCGTCCCACCCGCTCAATTTGACAAGGGCGCCAAGAGGGCCACCTGCTGCTGCAGCGCCAAGATAGGCAAAGCATCCGGCAAATCCGGTGGCTGTCGCAGCTGCTTTCTTGTGGGAGAGCTCCGCTGCCGAAAGGCCGATGAGCATTTGCGGGCCAAAGATGAAAAATCCAAATGAAAAGAGGATGATTGCGTCTAAGATGGGCCAAGGGAGAGCGGCGGTTTTAAAGACGAAAAGGACGCCCAAAATGGCGGCCGTAAAGATTGCGTTGATGGGGTTGCGTCTTCCTCGAAAAAATAGATCTGACGCCCATCCGGCCGTAAGCATCCCTAAAAAACCGCCGATTTCAAACCAGCAAACGCAAAATCCAGCTTCAAGCGCGGTGTAGTTTTTTACTTCCATCAGATAAAGCATGCTCCAATCATTGACAGCCGTTCGAATAATGCCATTGAAAAATTGGGCAAAAGCAAGGATCCAAATGAATTTGTTTTTAAGAACATACTCAAAGAGAATTTCCTTCACGGAAAGTTCCCTTTCTCCCGTTTCTTTAGAACGATTGTTCGGGTAGTCATTGCGGAATTTTTCGATCGGAGGCAGGCCCAGAGATTGGGGCGTATCTCGAAGTCGATTCATGAGAAATAAACCGGAGCCGATGCAAATAAAGCCCGGGATATACATGGCGCATCGCCAGCCCCAATGCTCTGCGCAGATGGCTGCGACAATTGGGATTAGAGCGCCGCCAAGATTGTGCGACGTGCTCCAAAAGCTCCACCAACGGCCCCTTTCTGATTGCGAATACCAGTGCGTTAAAAGCTTTGCGCATCCAGGCCATCCCCACCCTTGGAACCAACCATTTAATCCCCAAAATAGGGCAAAGGCCCATAAAGCAGAGGACATGCCAAAGAGGAGGTTGAACATCCCTGTTAAAATAAGGCCGATCGACATGAAATAGCGGGGGTTGGACTTGTCTCCTAAAATCCCGCTTAAAAATTTACTTGCCCCGTAAGATAGGCTTAAAATGCTGCCGAGAAGACCGAGTTCGAATTTACTGAGACCGAGCTCCATTTGCATGGCGGGCATGGCGAAGGTAAAGCTTTTTCTTGTAAAATAGTAGAATGCATAGCCGATATACATCGCATAGAAGGTTCTAATCCGCCAGTACTTATAGTTTTTTTTTACCTCATCCTCATTTTCAATCTGAGGGGCGTGAGGAGCGGGTCTAAAAAAGTCGAGAACACTCACAATATATACCGGTCATTTTGGCCAAAACACCCCCCTCCTGACAGAGAGTAGATATTTGAGCAGTTTACAGCATAAAGCCTATCGTTCGGGAGGTTCCAATGTCAACCCTTTTATACTCGAGAAGCTTTGGGACTGAAAAAATTTTTGTTAAGTTTTTTCTCAATTTATTTTTTACATACCAA
>CAZQNB010000048.1:9732-11835 GCA_964594545.1 uncultured bacterium
ACCAAAGAGCTTTGTTGAAAGATATATCTTAAAGGCGTGTATAATGGGCCTCTATGACAAAAATACAGATACCAAAAGGGACTTTTGATGTCCTTCCTTATGGAGCTCAGGAAGAATGGCAGCTCTCGCATATTTGGCAATGGGTAGAAGAAGTTAGCCGGAAGATCGCTCGAGAGTATGGATATTCAGAGATTCGGACTCCCATTTACGAAAGAACCGAGCTGTTCGATCGAGGCGTTGGCGAAACATCCGATATCGTGACGAAAGAAATGTTTACCTTTCAAGATAAGGGCGACCGGATGATGAGCTTGCGGCCGGAAGGGACCGCGGCAGTCATGCGTTCTTTGATTGAAAATAACTTGGCGCAGGCAGGGTCTGTTCATAAATTATTTTATATCGCGCCGATGTTTCGCTACGAAAGACCTCAGTCGGGAAGATATCGGCAGCACCATCAGTTTGGCGTCGAGGCAATTGGTGTTGCAGGTCCTGAGTTAGATGCGGAAGTGATCGATCTTCTCTTTCAGGTATACACGAGACTTGGAATCAAAGGTTTAGCTGTTAATCTCAATACTGTCGGAGATCTCGAGTCAAGGAATCTATTTAGGACGGCGTTGATCGATTATTTACGCCCCTATTTTCACGAGCTCTCTCCCGATAGCCAGGTTCGGTTTGAAAAAAATCCACTCCGGATTTTAGATTCTAAAGATCCTAAAGATAAAGAGATCGTGCAAGGAGCGCCTTCGATTTTGCATTACTTGACGCCCCCTTCAAAACACCATTTTCAAGAGCTTTGCCGTCTTCTGGATCTCATTCACATTCCGTATAAGATCAACGATAAGATTGTGCGCGGCTTGGACTATTACAACAAAACGGTGTTTGAGTTTGTGGCAGACAATTTAGGCGCGCAAAATACAATTGGCGCGGGAGGCCGTTATGATGGACTTTTGGCGACTTTTGACGGGCCGGATCTTCCAAGCGTTGGCTTTGGAACGGGTCTTGAGCGCGTATTGCAAGTGATGCTGGGACAAAAAGTAGAGATTCCCAATCCTCCCCACCCTTGGATTTATTTTATTCCCATGGGCGATGAGGCGCGCGAAAAATGTTTTGCTCTCGCAACCCTTTGCAGACATAACCATATTTCAGCTGAAGTTGAGTTCAACGCAAAAAAAATGCAGACGGCGATGCAAAATGCTGTGAAATCAAAAGCGGTTTATGTCGCAATTATTGGGGAAAATGAATTGAAAAATGAGATGCTTCAACTCAAAAATTTAAGCACGAGAGAACAGAGAGAAGTTCGTTTGAGCCAAATTCTTCAAGTTGTTAAGGAGCTTATGCATGGGCCTTGTTAAGTGGGTAGGATGTTTCTTTTTAACTGTATCTTTAGGGGCAGAGGAAACGGATTCCAAAAACGAAGAGCTTGTAAAAATTTCTGAAGCGATGGGCCATCTGATAGGCAAGAATCTTCAATCGCTTGGCCTTTCTCTCGATATCGATGCTCTTGTCCGCGGCATGCAACAAGCCTCCAACGGGAACGAGTCACCCCTCACCGAAGAGCAATGCCTAGAGGCTATATCTCACTTGCAAGAAGAGTCGATTGCGAAAGTAGCGCAAAAAAATCTGCAAGAGGCGAGTTGTTTTTTGGTTGGAAACCTGGGCAAAGAGGGCGTTATTGCTTTAGAAGAGGGCAAGCTCCAATATGAGATTGTAAAGACCGGAGAGGGAGGCGCTGTTTTGCCGTACAGCAAGCCGTTAATTCGCTACAGCGGAAAATATCTCAATGGTCCTCAAATTCCTGCAGCTGAAGAGTTTCTCGATTTAGAGGAAATGATCCCGGGGTTTAAAAAGGGCTTAGTGGGGATGAAAGAGGGAGAGGTTCGCAGGCTCTATATTCATCCGGAATATGGATATGAAGAGCAGGCAAGTCCCAATGCCCTGTTAATTTTTGATGTCGAACTGATTAAAGCTGATGCAACGATTGATGCGCACGCAGCGTCTAACGAAAGCAGCGAGATAATCACTTTTTAGACTGTTCTTCCCTGAATACGGGCTGCGGTGATCGATAGCTCTTTGAGTTAATATTGAGAAGGGTGGTTCTGTCGAGCT
>CAZQNB010000049.1:0-11612 GCA_964594545.1 uncultured bacterium
TTTTCTCTCAATGAGCTGCTGGTAGAGATTCGAGGGCAGATGTTCCCTGTATATGTTGTGCGAGAATGCCATTGTTGTAAGAATAGAAAAAAGAACTAACCATTTCATGAAAGCCTCCTATTGAAGCAACATATGGTAAGGATCTTTTTTTCTTGTGTAAAGCAGAAAGTTCTGAATTAAGTTTTTACTTTAATTAAATTTAGGGCATTTTTCCCTTGGCCGCTAATTTGTTTTTTCTCTATGATGATTGGCCTTTCCAAGGCATCGATATGCGTTTTTGGGTCTTCCGTTTTGTTCCTTATAAGCACTTGCATTTTTCATAACCAAAATTTGTGGGATTTAATGTTTCTAGACTTTCAATACCAAATCTTGACTGCTGTGAGTTGGTTGATTTATGCACTGTTGCCTGTTTACTTATTGATAACTCTCTGGAGATATAAGGAAGCCAACTTCTGGTCCTGGCTTATCAAAGCAGCTTTATGCGGATCTTGCATCTTAATGCTTTTTTTAATCGGAGTTTGGCCTTTTGTGTGTGGGTATTGGATCCGCGAGTTTTTGGTTTTTTCATTCGTTATTATTGCGACGAAATCGTTTTTTAATACCAAAAGGGATTTTGCGATTAAGTACTGCGGTATCAAGCCCCTGCTTGCCTCAGTTGTGAATATAGCAGTTCTGACTTTGATGGTTTGGCATTCGATTGGCGCCATGCAAGGGTCTGTCCTTAGAGAAAGCTCTGTGTCATTGACATTTCCTTTAAAACAAGGTCGTTTCTACATCGTTCATGGAGGGGGAAATGAAGTAATCAATCATCACTATTCCATTTCTGCTCAAAAATTCGCTTTGGATTTGGTTGCGTTGACTCCTTGGGGTTTTTCGGCGCGAGGGGTGATGAGCGGGAATTTGAATGATTATCTAATTTACGGAGCGCCGTTATATAGCCCATGTACGGGCACGATTATCGAGGCGACCGGAGTCTATCCGGACTTGAATCCTTTTCATATGGATCCTGAAAATCCGGCGGGGAATTTTCTGGCAATTGCCATGGATAAATCAGATGCTATTATTATTTTGGCCCATCTTCAACAAGGAAGTCTCGAGGTAAAATCCGGCGACAGAGTTATCGCGGGGCAGAGAATCGCCAAGGTGGGTAATTCAGGGAATACAACAGAGCCCCATCTCCACATTCATGCCATCCGAAAAGACACGGGAAGCTTTCTATTTACCGGGGAAGGCCTCCCCATTACATTCGAAGATCAATTTTTTTCAAGGAATGCACTTGTATCTGTTTCTGATGAAGGACTCATCCATCTTTCAGGCCTGTTTAATTTAGCGCCTGAATACAACAAAACAAAGCTGGATATGCGGCTGAAAAACTAAATAAGAAGCCGTTGAGCCTCATAAATAAGGCGTTAAAAAAGTTCGATGGATTTTTATTGGTGAGTTGTCTCACCAGCTCATGCAGCGTTTGATTTTATCTTTAAGAAATTTTAGATTTTTTGTTATGATTTCTAAAAAAAACTTGTAGAAAAATCATGGCTGTTTCTTTCCCTAAAGAATTAATAGGTATTTGTCCCGCCAATCTTAAGGAAGATGATATTGGAGGACTATTTATAGTTGACCCTACTGCACACTTTTGCAGAGAATGCAAAAAACATTTCCCTGTTGATCTTGTGATTGAAAATATTAAGCAAGTGGCGGTTCAACTCATAGACCTTACAGAATTCCAGGCTGAATTTCAAAGAATGGATGGATCTCGCTTTACTCATCAGGACAACAGTGGATGGATAAGGATTAGAGCTGTTTGGAGCCGTGTCTTACCGTCTCGCTCTATTCGTCCTGTCTTCGATATTCATCAATTCTTAACAGAAGCGGATGTAGGCAAAGCGGTTGTTCGATCACAGCCTTATGATGGGGATCGGTCATGGATTCCTCCTGGAGTAACCAGATGGGATGAGCGTTTCGCCTTGATTGACCCCGCGGTATTTTCTGGGTTCACTAGCGATGGTCAATGGATAACTCTTAAGGGTCGGGAAAAAAAATTTCCAAATGATGGTTATTGGATACCGTTTGAAGAATTTTTTAGATGTATTCGTCAATCTCCTCTTCGCGAAACTCCTGTTCAATTTGAGTCTTTCTCTCCCTGGCTATGTTGAAAAATTCTATAGAGAGAACTTGAAAAAAACCCCTTAAAATAAAGAAACTCCTTTGCCGTCGTGCAAGACAATCGTTGATTTATTGGAAGCTTTCGCGCCCGTCAGAAGCTATCAAATGTAATTTAAACGACTATACATGGCACCTGATTGAGATAATGATCAAAATATTCTTTGCGGTTCCATGAGGAAACCTCTATCAATTTAAATCCCATGAAATACACCAACCTCGTTTTATCGTTTAGACACTTTCCGGGCAAACTTTTTGCAGTTGGGATCTGAGTTCTTTGAGCGCGTGGGGTTTATGATCGTGGGCTGCGAGGATCGACTCGGCCTTGAGCAGGTATTTCCAGGAAAGGGTGAAGTTATGTCTTTGAAAATGGATCACCGATAGGTAGTAGTTCACTGTTGCGTCATCGGGGTCAATTTCGGTGTAGCGCTCAAGTATGGGGAGGGCCTCTTTTTCCCTGCCCACTTGTAGGTAGGTTGTTGCGAGGTGGAGCACGCCTTGTCTAAATTTAGGGTGTTTTGCCACCGTTTCTTCGAGTTTCTTTCGCTTTTCTAGGATAGAGGTTCTTGTTTGATTGACCTCGGAGAAGACTGCTTGGATCCCTTCTACATCTGTGAAGCCGTCTAAGTAATCTTCTGAAATTGAATCCGATGAAATTGCGTGGCCAGGGATCACTCCGCGGATTTTTTGCAGGAGCTCTCTTCCTTCTTTCTCCTTTCCGATAAAGAGATAATTCATCCCTAAAAACATATTGAGGAGGTAATCATTCTCAAAGTAGGGGCGCGCTTTTTCATAGAGGCGGACCGCTGTGTGGGGATCGTTTTTATGCCAGCTCACCGCTGCTTGGTTCATAAACGCAAGGCCGATCACTTCCCGAATATTTCTCGTCTGGAGATATTTCGTCTCTATGCCTAAGTAGAGTTCCGAGGGGATATCGATGCCTCTTGCCGTTGTCTCGATATTCGTAATGGTTCCGTCTTCTTCTGTATAGCGAACGAAGATGTGGCCGGGTGGTGTCACTGATTCAAGGTGGAGATCGAGTCTTTGCGCCAAGCTTAGGTAGAGGATTGACACGCCCAAGCAGACCCCTTTTCGACTATCGAGGACTGACGGAAGGAAGGTATAGAGATCGATATCTTTTGCGTGGAGCGAGTGGGGCGGAAAGCGAAATCGCATTTCTGAAAAGATATAATCGTTGATCGCCCGGATTTTCTGTTTGGGGGTTGCCTCTTCGGGAAGGCGGGCGAGGATCTGGAGCGCCATTAGATCGATGCTCGCTTCGTAGCTCCGGATTTTAAACTTGTCAGACGACCCAATTTCAGCAACCAAAAGGCCTCTTGCTAAATCGATTTGGTTAGGCGGCAGTTTGAGGATCTCTTCCTCCTCCCACAGATTAAATCCTTGGAGCGATCTATTTCCTAAATGGTGGGATAATTTTTCAATCACGGAGAGCTGATCTTCGTTTAAGACCGGCGTATGTTCTTGGCTCGATCTATTGACGAGCGCAATCATCGGCTGGATATCTAGAGCGGGGAGCGAAATCTTTGGGTCGCAATCGGTACAACTTCCCTTGAGAAGGTCCCACGCGTGAAGAAGCGCTTCTTTCCCTTCTTTTGTTTTAGGATACAGTTCATAGAAAGCCAGGTGCTGCGCAACAGATGTCGGATCTAATGTCGCATACAGCGAGCTTAGCGCCTCTGCGTGCAAGTTATGGACAAAGAGGAGCAGGAGAAGGCTATATTTCTTCAGATTCATCATTTTCCTCAATCGGCAGGAAGTTCCCTTGGGATGAAATCACTCTACGCGGTTTCGAACCCTCTTGTGGGCTGATTACCCCGTTTTCTTCCAGCTCATCCATCAGGCTTGCCGCTCTGGCATAGCCGATTTTGAGTTTTCTCTGCAAGTACGTTGTCGATGCATTTTTTGAACTCACCACGATTGTTAGTGCCTGGTCGTAGAGCGAATCTTTCCCCTTCGGCTCGTTATTATCCAGCGTCTCTAAGGATTTAAACGAATCAAATGAGGGGATTAAATAGTTCGGCGCTGAACTAGCTGTTATATGGCGAATCACCTGATTGATGTCTTCATCGCTAATATAGGCCCCTTGCGCGCGGATGAGTTGGGAAGATCCCGGGGGAAGGAATAGGAGATCCCCGTTGCCAAGCAAGCTTTCTGCTCCAACGTCATCTAAAATAATTTGGGAGTTAATACGGCTTGCCACTTTAAACGAGATACGCGTTGGGATATTGGCTTTGATAATCCCGGTGATCACTTCTCTTGATGGGCGCTGTGTGGCCAAAATCAGATGGATGCCGACCGCTCTTGCCATTTGCGCAATACGGGCAATCGGCGTTTCGATATCCGCGCTCGAAACCATCATCAGATCCGCAAATTCATCGACCATCGCGACGATAAATGGCATCTGTTCCGGTATCGGGATGCTGAGAGAGGCTTCTAGCTCTTTATTGATTTTTCGGCTGTTGAACGCGGAGATATTTCTAAGCCCGAGTTGCTTTAAAATCTCATAGCGCACCTGCATCTCTTTCACAAGCCACTGCAAGGCGGCATAAGCGCCGTGCGGCTCGGTAATCACAGGAGCGATCATGTGCGGTAATCGGGAGTACTGGGTCAGCTCCACTTTTTTCGGGTCGATCATGAGAAATTTCACTTCCTCAGGCCTTGCGTTCATCAAAATCGACATCACAATTGTATTGACGCACACCGATTTTCCGGAGCCGGTGGCTCCCGCAATGAGTAAGTGGGGCATCTTGGCGAGATCTGAAAATACCCAATCTCCATTGATTGCTTTTCCAAGCAAGATTGGGATTTGCATTTTCTTCGACTTTTGCGTGTAGTGGACGAGCATCTCTTTAAAATTCACTTCCTGCGGATGGATCGCAGGCACTTCGACGCCAACGGCTGCTTTTCCGGGAATAGGCGCTACGATCCGGATCGATTTGGCTTGCATGTTGAGCGCGATGTCGTTTTCCAGCGCTTTGATTTTTTGCACTTTAACGCCAATGGACGGGTGTACCTCAAAGGAAGTGATCGTGGGGCCGCTATTGATTTCGCCCACTTTCGCTTCAATCCCAAAACTTTTTAATGTCTCTTCTAAAACAGCCGCTTGGTGCATCAAATCCTTTTTCAGCGTCGGCTGGTCTAGTTTTTGCACAGATTGAGAAAGGAGATTCGACGACGGGATTTTGTACGAATGATCGCTCGGCAGGATGAGGCTCTTTGTGGGAATCTGGATCTGTTCTTTTGTGGGCGGTTTTAGGATCACCTCTTTTTTGACAAGAGGCTCTACAGGTTTCGGTTTTATCTTTTCCGCCGTGATGATCTCCGAGAGCTTTTTTTCCGGAAGATTGATTTTTACCGTTTTTGAAGCGAGGCCCGAAAAACTCTTCTGGGGGGGTATGGGTTTAGGCGCTTGGGTTTTCTTGGCTAAGGTTAAAGCCCATCGAAAAACGGCAGATGAGGCTTTGCTGATCCCTTGTAAAATAGTCCAGAGGGGAACTCGGGTAAGAAAAAGAAAAGATACGATCGCAAGGGATGAAAAAATGAGCGAACAGCCGGTCGGATTTAAAACTTTTTGCAGTTGCACAATCGGCATATCCGCATAGAGGAAATAAAAAGGGATCCCGCCTAAATTGTATCTCATGATGGTTTGCATGAAGGGATGATAAAACGTCACAGATTCGGAGATGATCGATCCCTCCCATTTTTTTGCAGCGTCAGGATAGCTATCGGCAAAGACGGTTAAGAGAAGACACGTCGAACAAAGAAGGAGGGCAAAGTGAAGATGATCGTATTTTGAGTAGAGGGCCTTTTTTTGGGTGAGAAGATGGGCGCCTAACCAAAAAAGATAACAGGGGAGCAAATAGGCGGAAAGGCCAAAGAGATACACTCCACCTATTGCTGCAATATACCCCACGAGTCCAAGCCAATTTTCTGCCGGATGCAAAAAAGAAAAGCTGTAAAGCGAAAAAAAACCTAAAAGGGCGGAGATGATATAGAATATCGCCTTAGCATCCGGGGGGAAGGGTTTTCTTTTTTCTTTTGCCTTTTTAGCCATGAAATAACGCCAATGCTATAATCCCAATTCCTAAACAATACCACGCAAACGGACGAACAATATTCCGCTCATAAATCCAGAATACCGCGCGCACAGAGAAAAGTCCAATCCCGAAAGAGGCCATAAACCCAATTCCATAACTCCATAGAGAAACGGAGTTTCCCGCCTCTGATGAATTTTGAAGAAGTTTCACGGTTTCGAGAAATTCTCCCCCCAAAATCGTCGGGATAGCCAGGAGGAACGAAAATTTCGCCCCTTCATGGAGACTCCACCCGCAAAAACGGGCCGTTGCAATCGTCGATCCACTCCTCGAAATTCCGGGTATCAGGGCTGCTGCCTGCGCAAACCCTATCCATAACACATTTTTCCATTTTTGGCTTTTTTCTTGTCCAATGAGGGGTGTTTTCTTCTTCGATGCAGCAAAAAGGATCGCGGCAGTGACAAGGAGAAAGTACCCGAGATACGACGGGTCTGAAAGGGCAATCCGGACAGGTTTTAAAAGGAAATAAGCAGGAACAAGAGGCAAGAGCGCAATAAAATAGAGTTTTATTTTTTGTAAGTCTTTTAGAATTAATAGGATGTCTTTTCTGAGAAACAGGATCAGGGCGAGGAGAGTCCCTGCATGGCAAAGGAGGTCGAAGTAAAGGAGGTGTTCGCCGTCCGGTATGCCTAAAAGTTTTTTACAAAGACGCAGGTGGGCAGAGGAGCTGACGGGAAAGAACTCAGTAATTCCTTGAACGATTCCTAAGATAAGAGCCTGGATATATGTCATGGCGAGATCTGAGGAGTAAGGGGTAATAAAATGGGCGATCGACGGGATTCGAACCCGCGACATTTGGAACCACAATCCAACGCTCTAACCAACTGAGCTACGATCGCCATGAAAAGAAGTGGCCGTAATTTTATCGGAAGAAGTTGTATTCGTCAATAGCCCGCTTGGAGATACTGAAAAATCCCAGAGCGAGGCAAAAGAGGATTACAATATTGGGCGAAAGATCTGCGGTTCGTATGGAAAAATCTAGGGGCAAGAGAGGATTTGCGGTGAGTTCTAAAAGAAAGTCTGTAAATGCATTTGTGATCCAATAAAGACAGGAAGAAATCGGGGGAAATAGGAGTTGGAAAAGTAATGCGCAGAGGAGAAGGAAAATGGATAGGCCAATCCCAAAGGGGAAGAAAATATTATAGAGCAAACCTAGACACGGAAATTGGTGGAAATGGAAGAGGAGAAGGGGGAGAAGGGCGCAGTTGACGGCGAGCGTTAGGCTGATCGATTTTCTGAAAAACGAAGAAAAGAGATATCCATGCTGGGACAAAAGGGTGAGGGCTTCGATTTCAGATTTGGTTCTCTTCGGAAGAAAGAAGCGGAGTTTGCTTTCTATTGGAGGGTATAAGATGAGAATCGCAAAGCAGCTCAGAAAGCTTAGCTGAAAGCCAATGGTACTCGCAACGAGTGGATCGATCAGGATCTCTGTTCCCATCGCGCAGCCAAGGAGATTTAAGCCCGATGTCTGCCTGTTGATCCACTTTCCGAGAAGATAAAAAATAGCTGTTAAATAACTCCTCTCAATTGCGGGAGAGGAACCGATGAAAATGTAGTAGGCGCTGATGAGCAAAAAGAGGGCGAAGATTTTCCCGGCATGCGGGAGGACAAGGCGGAGAAAGAAGGAGAGAAACGCAATGAGTATCCCAAAATGAAATCCGGAAATAGCTAAAATATGCTGCAGGCCAAGCCGTCCAAATTCATAGCGCAGCATCCGATCTTCCACATCTCCCGTTGTCATTGAGCTTAAAAGAATAGCAACTCTAGATGATGGAAGATGTTTAGATAGGTGTGTTTTGAATTTTTCTTTCGTCTGATAACGGATTTCCGCAAGGCTCCACGTGGACTTTATCGGGATCCATTCTCGGGGCTTGAATACAAAATTATTGGTGTCTCTTTGGATGATTTCTCCTTTGAGATGATAGCTTTTATTGGCAAGAGGACGATGCTCTAATTTGTCTCGCATATAGATGGAGACAGGCAACGCGCGCTTTTGGTAGGAAACAGTTCCTTTGTATTCGATCCCTTTTTGAAAAGGGGAGTGATGCGGCTGCAGTCTATGGGGAGAGAAAATAGCGGATATTTCATGCGTTGGAATGGAGGTGGGCGGGTGATGAAATGATCCGTAGGCAAGAGAGGCTGCAAGAATCACGATCTGAGGATAAGCTCTAGAAATTAAAAGATAGGCAAGCCAAACAAAAGCTAGAAAGAAATTGTCTAAAAAGAGGGTTGATGAGGTGCCGATGAGAAGGGTAAGCGAGTAAAAAAGGGCCGGGTTTTGCTTCCAAAATAGACCGTGATCTACGGTTTTTAGCCAATGTTTCATTTTTTCGGGAGATCATATCAAGCTCTTGGTTGATGCTGCAAGAGGTTATACCAAACGCAGCAAATAAATTCATATTTAAGCCGCGTGAAAGCTGTCGATAAATCGAAGATCGTAAGTGGCATTGTATGACTTCATACTATGCCACTTACGATCTTCGATTTTCGACGCTTTGACGCGCTTAAATATGAATTTATTTGCTGCGATTGGTATTATGTTAACCTTTGATTTGATCGTCGTGATAAAGATCTAGCTTCTTTCTTGGGGGTTGTGTTGGCAATCTCCGGTAGAGGGGTGTCTTTAATGAATGAAGAAATCGTTTCAGCTGCGAGGAGAATGGATTCTCGATTGATTTGCACTTCTTGTGTGTTGTTTTCTGCGTAAGCTCTATGCGATCGTTCATACCATAAAAGCGCTGTATGATAAGTCTGACACACAGCTTCGATTCGATCTTTGTCTAATGTGGGAAAATATCCTTCTTTATGCATCCAACGAATCCTTTCTTCGATAGATGTTGGGAATTCATTTGTGAGTTTCTCCACAAAAAATTCTTTTCCATGTGCATAATGGATTAAGTATTGAATTAAGTGATATTGAATCGGGCGCAGAAGAACATATTTTGTCGACATCATCCGATCGTTATCAAAATGAAGGATGCCTTGGCTTAAATCAATCGGTTGGGTTTTTGTTCCATTTAAGCAATCCTTAAGCTCTTGAAGGGCGGGGTCTACAAAATGTTTTTCGAAATCTTTGCGATGGTCTTTCTTCATAGAGATCAGGTTTTGAAAAGCTTCTTTTCGATACTGTTTCCAAACTTCTTCTTCCCCCTCTAAAGGGATTGCATCCAATGCGCGAGTAGGTATTGTGAAACGGATTTTCTCTTTGTCATAGCGGAGAGGGTTCCCTTCTTTCCCAATTGAATAAATTTCTGCAGCAAAAGGGAACTGTTTAGGGTGTTTTTTGATGATTTCTTGAATACGTGTTATTAATTCTTCGCATTCTGAGTTTTTCGTGCTGGAAGGTCTATTGAGGAGGGGGGTGGAAGCACTAGCTGCGCTTGGGCGACAATTGAAAGAATTATTAAGTGCCACATTCCCCCAATCCATGTGAAGTTCACTATTTATTGGATCTTCGGAGATTCGATGAGGTGACGCGGGAACAGGATTATAAGTTTGAAATGGGGAAGAAGACGATATAGGATCGGCCATGTTGCTTCCGGGTCTATCGACATCTGTAGGTTTTTCTCTTGCTGTTGTATGGATAATGATTGGTTCTACGCCACCGGATGACTGGACTGATTCAAGGCGCGCTTGACTGCCGGTTATAAGAATGCATGTGCCCGGGGGTAAGGAATGGTCTTGCTGTCTTAGAACGTGAAGGGCTGCTTGCGTTGCTTTTTCAGAGTTCTCCTTTATCGCTAAATAGCCGCTGCGTGGAGTTAATACGCGTTCTGAATTATAGTTAAATTGACAAGTATTTATTGTGCTCATTTGTAAATATTATAAAGCAATCTTTTATAAATAAATAGGGTTTTTTTTGTGAAAATTTGATAAATGTAAATTGTTTATGATCAAATACTTGTAAATGTTACGAGTAGGTTCTCTTGGGTTGCTTATCCTTTGGTATTGAGTTCTTCGTCTATCGAGAGGAGAATGCGGTTTCTAAATCCGATCAGGAAAAAAATGTGGACAAAGCTGCAGGCCATCCAGGCGATAAATCCACTAAACTGGATTTTTCCGAACACCCCAATTGTCGCCATCGTTCCTTTGTCTAGATAACGGAACGGGGGTCTTTTTTTCTTTCAAAACTCAGGTTTTGTCGATTTCCGGGTTCTGTATGAACTCATATAAGCGCTTTATTTTTTCTTGTTCCTCGGTTTCATCCAAGACAACGTTTTTTTTCTTTAATACCTGTTCAATTTTCTCAATACGACTTTTTAATGAGGGGTGGTTAAAATCTAGCCTATATTCGCCAGAAGAGGAGTATCTTATCTTTTCCCGAAAAGATTTTTGTGTCTTTCCCGCAATAGCAATGCTCTTTGCCTTGAGTGCTAGGAAAAGCCGTCTCCCACCTTTTAATTCATCAACAGAACTCTCAGTTATTGCAAAGTCATCAGCTTTCCCCTCTTGGTATCGGGAAACTACAACTTTTACAATAGCTATTATTGCAAGGATCGCTACTGCACCTACAAGACCCCATGCTGCAAAAAATATAGGCGTCGCACAGAATATACAGAGTATACAGGTTATAAGAATTTGAGCTGTGAATCCGCAAATAGTTGGTAGAAATCTTCCATAGAAAGGATCATTATTGTGAATATGACCCATTTCGTGCTTTATTGTAAAATGACAAGCATCTTTATCCGTTTCATACAAACCTGGAGCAAGGACGACTACTGCATCACCTCTCCTATAAAAATTATTTCCTGTAGATGCGCCAAGTCCCATCTTTGCTCTTTCTACGATCATCACGTCTTTTCTTATTCCAGTTTTAGTTAAAAATGAATCGAATGACTCTTTTATATGATGGCCGGGAAGTTTTTTGACTGCATTATCATACGCTTCTGTTCCTTTCGGAATTCGTGATTTTTTTCCTAGGGCATCGGTAGTGTTTACCGGGTATTGATAACGGACTGAGTGAAGAGTGTTGATCGCGTAGTTCGTTGTAATACAGGAAGTAGCTAGAGAAAACAAGACGCCTGGAAAAATCATTTTAATACCAAATTAATATTTAATAAAAATACCGACAGCTGTTCTGTTATTGATATATTTTACTTATTAATTATAACATTAATTGGATCTTTTTCGGAACTATAATGGTAGATATTGACCCCCTGACCTTGGCTCAAAAAACACCTTTACGGTGTTTTGGGGAGATTTATCAGAAAAAATTGATCTGATACCCCAGGGTGTTTCTTAACATGTTTAAGTAAAGCATGTTGTGATTTAGAGGGGGGCCTCCCCCTCATAAAACCTTAAAAGTAAATCTACTGAGTCCAGCCGAAGGGTGGGAGC
>CAZQNB010000050.1:0-11531 GCA_964594545.1 uncultured bacterium
AATCTGCGCTGCGCAAGCAGTTCATTGTAAAGCCATCTACATTCGGTCAAACAGGTTTCCAATATCTTCCGTTGACTCTTTGTTGGACGAAGCCTGAACTGAAAAGATTTCCGAACTAACATAGGAATATGTTATGACTTGGTTTATGAATTTGTCAAACGATTCTGCTGTGATTCGTCAATAGATTGAACAGCAAGCAACCCCTCAATCTTAAAGGCGCGATTCCTCTCGGCCCTAAAGGGCCGAGTTTTCTCGAGTCCAGGGATAAAACAGAGTCTTTTGTGGACTTTTTAATGTGAGATCTTAGTTTATGAATGTTGATTATCAGTCAGATGTATTAGTCCAAAAAATTAAACACCTGATGATTACGTCGAATGGAAGAACGGAGAAAAAAGCGTCGATTGAAGAATTTTATCAGGCGTTTGCTCAAGTTCTTCGCGAAGAGATCATGATCAACTGGACAGCTACTCTAGACACCATGGAAGAGAAAAAGACGCGGATTTTATATTTCCTTTCCATGGAGTATTTGCCGGGACGATTTTTGCGCCATAACATTGTGAATGTCGGCGCGTCGGAACTCGTTCAAGCTGTTTTGAAAAAACTCGATCGCAATTTTGATGAGCTTGTCTCTTGCGAACCTGATGCAGGCCTTGGCAATGGGGGGCTTGGGCGCCTTTCTTCTTGCTTTCTCGATTCGTTAGCAACTCTCCACTATCCGGCGCGCGGCTATGGGCTTCGCTATCAATATGGAATTTTCGATCAAGAGATCTGGAATGGAGTGCAAGTAGAAAAGCCCGATTGTTGGCTGTTAAATACGAATCCTTGGGAGTCAAGGCGAGATACCTTGTCTGCCAATGTCCGTTTCCGCGGACGAAAGGTTCCCGCTAAAAATAAGCATGGCGATGAAGTTTTTTTACTTGAAGATAGTGAAGAAGTTCGCGCTTTGCCATACGATACGCCGATTATCGGGTATAACGATAATTCCAATTACTCTGTCCTTACATTGCGCCTTTGGTCGACAAAAGAATCTCCGCGGAATTTCCAGCTGCAGCGCTACAATGCGGGCTTATTAGAATCTGCTGTGGAAAACACCTCTTTGACAGATGTTCTCTATCCGAATGACAATACCGAACTGGGGAAAAGAGTTCGGTTAAAACAAGAATTTCTTCTTGTGAGCGCGTCGCTTCAAGATATTTTGAGAAGACATCTGCGCATTCACGGCGATATGCAAAATCTCGGCGATAAAGTGCGTCTTCAGATCAACGATACCCATCCGGCGTTAGTGATTGCCGAACTCATCAGATGTCTCACCAAAAACTATGATTTTTCCTGGGAAAGCGCGTGGGAAACGTGTCAGGCGTGCTGCTCCTACACAAATCATACCATCTTGCGAGAAGGACTTGAAGAGTGGAATGCGCACCGTTTAGGAGAGCTTCTCCCGCGGCAACTCCATGTAATTGAAAAACTCAATTTGATGTTATGCAATCAGGTCCGGGCTAAATTTCCAAATGACGAAGAGCGCGTCCGGAGGGTTTCTATCCTAGAAATGGGACAGATCAAGATGTCTCATCTTGCGATTTTTGGCTCCCACAAAGTCAATGGCGTAGCAGAGCTTCATACCCGTCTCTTAAAAGAGCATCTGTTTAAAGATTTTTACGAGATGTTTCCTCAGAAATTTCTCAATGTGACTAATGGCGTTACGCAAAGACGGTGGCTCCTGGATGCAAACCCGCTTCTTGCTGAATTTATCAGTGAGAGAATCGGCCGTGGATGGATTACAGACTTTTCGCAAATCAGTAAAATAGCTTCTTTTGCAAAAGATGAAGACTCTTGCCGGAAATTTTTAGAGATCAAACGGGAAAATAAGAGGGCCTTATTACAGTTTTTAGACAGGGAAAATGCATCTAGAGATATGGCCGGAAAAATGATTCCTCACCCCTGTTGCATCACGCAAAATGCCCTTTTCGATGTGCAAATCAAGCGGATTCATGAATACAAGAGACAGCTTTTAAATGCGCTCCATCTCATCATGATGATGCAGGAGATTAAAGAGGGGACGAGACGTTTTTCTGTTCCAAGACTTGTGATTTTTGGAGGAAAGGCAGCCCCCGGTTACGCAAGGGCCAAACAGATTGTTCAGCTCATTTGCGCAATCCATCGGAAAATTCAAGCAGATCCGGTCGTGAGGGAGCTCTTGAGCGTTGTTTTTGTCGAAAATTATAATGTATCGCGCGCGGAAATCATTATTCCTGCAGCCGATCTTTCCGAACAGATATCGACTGCCGGATGGGAGGCTTCGGGCACCGGCAATATGAAGCTTGCGATCAATGGAGCGTTGACGATTGGAACCGAAGATGGCGCAAATATTGAAATGCGAGAGGCGGTAACTGACGCTTGGTGGCCCTTTCGTTTTGGCTCGAGCATAGAAGAGAATAAAAGGCCCTATAAGCCTTGGGATTTATACATTCATGACGCGCCTTTAAAGAGGGTTGTGGATTCTTTGAAAGATGGATCTTTGGCGGAAAATGAAGAGGAGTCGAGGGCGTTTGCAGAAATTTACGAGGACTTAGTGGAAAGGGATGGGTATCGCCTCCTTCAAGATTTCCGGTCGTATTACGACGCCCAACTGAAAGTAGAAGAGCTTTTTTTACAGCGGATGGTGTGGGCAGAGACCGCAATTCATAATATCGCTGCGATGGGAAGGTTTTCTTCCGATATGGCAATCCGTAAATATGCGGATGAAATTTGGGGGTTAAAACCTCTTCTTCCGGACGCTGAGATTTTAAATAAAGTGCGGGAAGAATATTCTGAACACGATCGATGTAGAATCGGAGTTCCAAAATGATTTTTTTTCGTATTTTTCTTGTTTTGTGTATTGTCTTTTTTCAAGGATGTTCCAAGACAAGTGTGAAACCAAAAATCGGGATCGACTCTTCTTGGGAAGGGATGGGTTTTGGACGGCAAGCGTCCTATGTGAATGGGTATGTCGAAGAGCTTCTTTTAGAAATTGCCCACCATGAGGGGATTGAATTTGAAAAAATCTGCGCTAACTCGGGCGATCTGTTGACTGGTCTAGCAGAGAAAAAATACGATGCGGTGATCTCAGATCTTCCTCGTTACACATTCAATCTGGCGAAGTTTGACTTTTCACAAAATTTTTTGGATTTAGGCCCCGTGCTGATTGTTCCTATGAAGGCCAAATATAAAAAACTCTCCCAAATTAAAGAGGAGGTTGTTGGCGTGGTGTCCGGAGATGCTTACCCATCGATTTTGAAGGACTATCCGGAGATTCGGGTGCGAGGATTTATGTCGCCGCCAGATCTGTTAAATGCAGTGCGAGACGGGCGGGTCTCTGCGGCTTTGCTCGACCGTATCCTTGCAGATAGTTATGTGTCTGATCTTTATGCGGGGCAGTTAAAAATGATACAAACGCCTTTAAACGATCTAGGTCTTCATCTAGTTGTCGAAAAGGGGAGTCAAAAAGAACTTTTAGAGTCTTTCGATCGGAGTTTGCAGTACCTCAAAAAGAAGAAAAAGCTCAAAGCTTTGTCCAAAAAATGGGGGCTTTAATCGCCTAGGAGCTCTCTTTTAGAAAATACCGTCGAGTTAAATCCAGTATGAACACCGATTGCGCTGATGAGCCCAAATTGATGTCGCACATATCCTATAAAAAAGCCGCTAATACAAGCGTTACATGCTTGCATGTGGGCGCTCGCATCATTGTTGATTGATACTTTTATATCGCCTGTGCAATCAGGGGGTTCTGTTTTTAAAGTGTGCGCTAAGCCAAAGATTAGGCTCGAAGCAAAAATCCCCGGATATACTCCGATTGAGGCAACTAGAAGGGGTTGGATGGCTCCTCGAAATAGCAATTCTTCCCCAATTGGACCGAGTGCACAGCCCACAAAACATGGTAGCTTCTTAAGGTTTTGATAGTGTTCTTCTTCGTTTAAACGCTTCTCAATGTCTTTAAATTTCTCTTTGTCGGTCATTTGTATCATATGCTTCGTTAGAAAATATCCCGAATAGTCCGCGACTCCACACCCAAAACCAAAGAGGAATGACAACTTTATATTTTTACATAATAGGGGGGTCAATTTTGCCTGATATCGATAGATTTGCGTTCCAACAAGCATTGAAGACGTTAGGGCAGAACAAATCAGAGAACCACCATACATCAACTTTTCTCTGGATGTCAGTCGAGGTGGAGAAGGGTTAAAATAGTTTTTAATTAAGTCTGTCATAGACCTAATTATATCACATTATTATTGTTTAATACTAATTATCTTTATTTTGTGTCGCAAGGAGGGGTGTTTAAAAAAGTTTTTACAGTTCTGCCTGAAAATCGACAGAACTTTAATTTCAAATGAGCTCTTTTCATCGAAACTCTTGACAGAGCTCTGTTTAATCGCTTATTATCTTGGCCAATTATTTCGGAGGAATCATGTACGCCATCATCGAAACAGGTGGAAAACAATATCGAGTACAGGAAGGCGATGAGCTTGATGTAGAGCTTTTGAATCAAGAAGGCGCCGTGACATTTGATAAAGTTTTATTTTTTACTGACGGAACGACACCTCGTATCGGTCAGCCTCATGTGCCTCAGTGTATGGTACATGGAGAGATTTTAGGAACTGAAAAAGGGCCTAAAGTAATTGCTTTCAAATACAAAAGACGTAAAAACTATCGCCGTACAGTCGGACATAGACAAAAGTATTCTCGCGTGAAAATTACGAAAATTGCAGTGGCTTAGAGGTTTGTTAAATGGCACATAAGAAAGGTCAGGGATCTACAAGAAACGGGCGCGATTCTAATTCACAGCGTCTAGGGATTAAAGCGACGATGGGAGAGTTTGTCACAACAGGCAGCGTTCTCGTTCGTCAGTGCGGAACAAAATGGCACCCATCAACAAACGTCGGCGTAGGCAAAGACTATACGTTATTTGCTCTCGTAGACGGCATTGTACACTACCATAAGTCGGATAAAACCTACGTGGCAGTGGTACCGGTGCAGGAATAATCACCCATGTTCGTCGATACAGTTGAACTTGAGTTATCGGCGGGCAAGGGGGGCAATGGCGTCATTGCATGGCGTCGTGAAAAGTACATTCCGAAAGGGGGCCCGGCCGGCGGCGACGGCGGTCACGGCGGCTCCGTTATTCTAGAAGCAGACGATCAAATTCCTTCGTTAGAACACTTGCGCAATTATCGGATTATCAAAGCTGAAAACGGGATGCCGGGTGAAGCAAATAATCGAACCGGAAGAAATGGGAAGGATCGGGTTCTAAAAATTCCTTTAGGGACTCTGTTAAAAGACATCAAGACGGGCGAAATCATTTGTGATTTTGTCACGCATGGACAAACTTGGCGCATATGCAAGGGCGGCAAGGGCGGGAAGGGGAATAGTCGATTTAAGACCTCTACCCACCAAGCGCCTTATGTCTGCACTCCCGGTCTTCCGGGAGAAGCCACCGATGTGATGTTGGAGCTTAAGATCATTGCGGATATCGGTCTTGTCGGGATGCCCAATGCAGGCAAATCGACGCTCATATCAAAACTTGCCTACATCGAAGTCAAAATCGCTCCATACCCTTTTACAACCCTTCGGCCCAATCTTGGGATTATGCGCTGCGATAACGGGCAAAAGCTCTTGATTGCCGATATTCCGGGCCTTATCGATAAGGCATCGGAAGATAAAGGGCTTGGATTTTCCTTCCTTAAGCACGTAGAGAGAACTTCGATTTTAATTTTCATGATCGAACTTGCCCCTTTTCAGGATAGAGATCCGTTTGAAGAGTTTGAAATGTTGAGACGAGAATTGAGCGCTTATAATGGTTCGCTTCTTGATAAGCCGTTTCTTGTGGCGCTGAACAAAATCGATCAAGAGGAGACGCGTGAGCTTGCAGACGCTTTCCGCGCTCGGTATCCTTTCGACCCGGAGACACTTTTTGAGATTTCTGCGAAAGAAAGGACCAATCTTGACCTTTTGAAAAAAGCCATCGAAGCCATTGCTCCAAAAGAGACAGTGGCGAAGCAAGATATAGCCCTCGAAATCGACGATCTTTTAGCTTTGACATAATTTCCCGGACAAAAAATTTAGAACGCAAAGACGCAAAGTTTACCTTTCTTTGCGTCTTCGCGCCTTGGCGTCTTTGCGATTCTTCTTTTACGGACGGTATAAGCAACCTTGGGTCTAGACAGGAAAAAAATAAGGGGAGTACAATGAAGGGAAGGTACATATGGCTTCCCCTCCTGAATTCCTGCGCGAGTACGTAACGAAAGCTAAAACCCTTCTGCAATCAGGCGCTGTCAAAGAACCCATCTTCTCTAGAGGAACCTATAACATTGAGGTTCAGGAGAAAGGGAAAAAAAAGGCCTTCGCCTTCCTGCAAATGCAAGACGACGGCGCTCTTACAGATTCCTTTTGCACATGCAAGGAATCGGAAGAGGGCAATGGCTGCGCCCATCTCGCTGCCGCCTACTTAAGCCTATTTAATAACACAAATGAACCTCTTCACGTCCGATTCAAAAAGTCTTTCTGGAATCGCCTATTCCAAATGGAAGCAAAAAGACAAGGCGTTGACTCAGAGTGTTTTAAAAAGCAGCCTGATGGCTCTTTACTGTGTTCATCCACCACCAAAAAGGCCCTTTTTTCCATTCACCCATTGACTGTGGATGCAAAAAAGAAACTCGGATTGATCTTAGAGGGGAAAAAAGACGAGACGGAGGAGACTTCCATTAAGTTTTCTAATTTATCTGCTGAAGAAATTGAGCAGTATAAAAAAGGTCAGGCAAGCCATTTACTTCGCTATGAGCTCTCTTTTTGGGCCGATCTGGCCAAGTGGATTATGTATCTACAGGAAACAAAGACCCCCTATACCATTTCTTTTTTGGGAGAACCCGTTCCTCATGAGGTGATTGTCAAATTCCCTGAAGTGGAGATGAAATTCTATATTTCTGAAGTCCACCTTCCTTGGATTATCCCGTCGCTTAGCACTGTAGAATCGCCTCTGGAAGTGATCGATGGGGAAACGGACAGGATTGAAAAAATCACCTATAACGAAGGTAAAAGGGCTTTTATCATTGAGCGGAAAGAAAAAAAACCGGGCCTTTCTCAAGATGTTCAGGGCATCCCCGTCGGAGAATGGATCTACGTCCCCAAAAAGGGCTTTTACCGGAAAGGGTCTCCCCATTTTGGATCCGATGAGATTGATGAGAAAGTACTCCCTGAGTTTTTGACACAGTCGTATAAAGAGCTCTCTTCCTTTATTCAGATCCATCCGGATCCTGTAAAGGCTAAATATTGGCTCCGGTTTGATGAAGGATCCAATCTCCATATCCATCTCTATCTATTCGAAGCCCAAGAATTTAAATCTCCAAACGCTGCCTGTTTTGCCCCTTGGGTTTATTTGCCGGGCAAGGGGTTTTACCTTGTCGAAGATTGGATGTTTCCGGAGATTGAGAAAGTCGTTCCAAAAAGTGAGGTGGCTGAATTTGTCAATCACCACCGGCAGTGGCTGCATCAATTTCCCGGGTATCAAACCCATTTGGGAAGCTTAGAATCCCATATGATCTATCAGCTCACGTCTGACGAAGAGCTGATTTTCGATGTGGAGCTCACGTTCCCTCCTGAAGAGACAGTGAGTTTTGATGAATGGATCTACATTCAGGGCCAAGGCTTTTATATGAAAAAAGATTCGGGCCGTTTACCCTTGCATCCGGGTCTTCATATTCCGAGAGGAGAAATTTCTTCATTTATCGAAGGGCATAAAGAAGAGTTAGAGCAGGTCTCCGGATTTTTTAGCTCAGAAACACCGATTTTGCAAATGGGCCTTTCGATTCGCTTAAATGACGATGGGTTGATTGAAACGGATCCAAAAATTCAATACGCGCCGGACGTTGATCCTGCAAAAATTCAGTTTTTCGGGAACTATTTTTATATCCGCGGAAAAGGGTTTTCTCCTCTGACCTCTTCCATGAGCGTTCCTGAAAAATATCGGAGCCCTCTTTTGATTTCGAAAGAACAAGAAGCGTCATTTTTAAGTTACGAATTAGACCCTTTAAAACCTTTTATCCTCGATATCGATGTGCGCATTCAAAAGCCAAAGCATTTAAAATTAAAAATTCGAAAAGTGTCGCGCGATACAAGGAAAAGATCGCAGCAATGGCTTGTTGATCTTGTCTATGAATCAGAATTGGGTGTTGCGGATATTTTTACAATTTGGGATGCGCTATTTGAAAAAAAGAAATATCTCTTTTCTAAAGCGGGATTTCTTCTTGTCAAAGACGCCAGGTTTAATTGGATTCGGCAGCTTCCCAAAAAACGGCTCGATCGAAAACGGGGTCTTGTCAGGCTCAACACGCTCGAATGGGTGCGTCTTAAAGCCTTTGAAGAGATTTTAGATCCGAAAGGGGATGATCCAAGCGCTGTAGAAACGCGCAGAGTGCTTGAAGAGTTAAATCGATTTGAGTCGGATCGCATCTTGGATCTTTCGGGGCTTAAATCGACTTTAAGGCCCTATCAAGAACAAGGCGTGCACTGGCTTTGGTTTCTCTACTGCCATGGACTTTCCGGCCTTCTTTGCGATGATATGGGTCTTGGGAAAACGCATCAAGCGATGGCTCTTTTAGCTGCCATTGTCAATGCAGATCCGGAAATGCGCAATAAGTACTTAGTTGTTTGTCCAACGTCCGTGATTTATCACTGGCAAGATCTTTTGAAGAAGTTTTTGCCTAAAGTCAGGGTGTGCACTTATTACGGCATGTCGCGCAGCCTGGATGATTTTGAAACAAACTATGATATCTTGCTCACATCCTATGGAATTTTGAGACAGGCAAGCGAGATGATTGAGGCGTTTAGCTTTGAAGCTGCTTTCTATGATGAAATACAGGTGGCAAAAAATTATGCCTCCCAAACGCATCAAGCCCTCTCTCGGATCAAGGCAAAAATGCGCCTTGGGATTACAGGGACGCCAATCGAAAACAGGCTCCGTGAAATTAAATCACTATTTGATGTTGTTTTGCCCTCCTACATGCCGTCAGATGCGATTTTTCGCGACCTGTTTGTCCGTCCGATTGAAAAGGAAAATGATGAGGAAAAAAAGGCCCTTTTAACCAGGCTCATCAAACCATTTATTTTGAGAAGAAAGAAAAGCGAAGTGCTGCGCGATCTTCCTGAAAAAATTGAGGAAATTGCCTACTCTGATTTGTCCAAGGATCAGAAAACGCTCTATAACCAAGTGGTTGAGCAGATGCGCGAGACGGTCTATCCCGATTTAAAAGATGCGTCGAAACCGGTTCCCTACATCCATGTTTTTTCAGCGCTCTCGAAGATGAAACAAATTTGCGATCATCCGGCCTTAATCACCGGCGATATAAAAAATTATCAAAAACTATCGTCCGGAAAATGGGATCTTTTTGTCGAACTTCTCGATGAAGCGCATGAAAGCGGACAGAAGGTCGTCGTCTTTTCGCAGTATCTCGACATGCTTGGAATCATTGAGGCCCATTTGAAGAAGAGGGGCACTAAATTTGCCTCAATTAAGGGGTCTACCCGAGATCGAAATGAGCAGCTGAGGAAATTTAGAGAAGATCCCGAGTGCGAAGTTTTTGTAGCCTCTCTTTTAGCGGCAGGCGTGGGGATTGATCTTACAGTGGCGTCGATTGTTATCCATTATGATCGATGGTGGAATCCTGCGAAGGAAAATCAGGCGACAGATCGGGTGCATCGGATTGGGCAGAGCCGCGGGGTCCAAGTGTTTAAGCTCGTAACGAAAGATACCATCGAAGAGCATATCCACGAAATTATTGAGAAGAAAAAGGGGCTTTTAGAGCAGATTGTTGGCGCAGATGATCAAATCAATTATTTGAGTCGAGAAGAGCTTTTGAAGGTTTTTGAAAAAATGTTTCATAACTCTAAATAGCCTAAGAAAATTTTCAACCACAGAGATAGGCACCACAGAGGCGGGGGGGCCCCCCGCCCCCAAAGGGGTTGATCTCAATGGGGCGCGGGGGCGACCCCCCGCAGGGGGGGGTATAGGGGGGGTTGGAATTTTCTTTGTGTTACTCATTTTAGAGTTGCCTATAGAAGTATAAGTCTGTCTTGTTGTAGAATACTTTCCGTTATGCTTCCAAAAATTGCTTTAGTAGGCCGCCCCAATGTGGGGAAATCGGCGCTTTTTAACCGGATCTGTCAAAAAAGAATTTCCATTGTCGATGAACAAGAGGGGATTACGAGGGATCGTCTGTACGCAAAGGCGGACCTTTTCGGTCGTCCTTTTATCTTGATCGACACAGGCGGGATTGATTTTTCAGGGACGATTCCCTTTGCTGAGCTTGTGAAAAAGCAGGCGGAAATTGCGATTGAAGAGGCAGATGCGATTGTTTTGGTCGTCGATGGTCAGGTTGGAGTGAGCATCTATGATGAGGAAGTGGCAAAGAAATTAAAACGGTCCAAAAAACCGGTATTCATCGCTGTAAATAAGATCGATCGACATGGCGATGATGACAAAGTGCACCCCTTCTTTTCTCTCGGGATTAAGGATGTTTTTGGGGTCTCTGCTTTGCAGGGGATGAATATTGCTGAACTTTTAGAGGCTGCTTTAAAAACAATTGTTGAAAAAGAAGAGCCTCCGATCCCGGAAGGCGCCATTCGAGTCGCAATTGTTGGCCGTCCGAATGTGGGTAAATCGACCCTTTTAAATCAGCTTTTGCATGAAAATAGATCCATTGTAAGCCCTATTGCCGGAACCACGCGCGACGCCATTGATATTCTTTATGAGAAAGACGGTCAAAAATATCTTTTAATCGACACCGCCGGGATCCGAAGAAAAAAAGCAGAAAAAGAAGTCGTCGACAAGTTTGCTGCAATTCGAACAGAAGAGGCGATTGAAAGAGCGGATGTTTGCCTTTTGATTTTGGATTCATTTGAAGGTTTTACAACGCAAGAAAGACGCATTGCTGCGGAAATTGAAGAGATGGGGAAAAGCTGTATCCTCCTTTTCAATAAGTGGGATCTCATGAAAAATCTTCGCATGGAACATGCGATGCGCGGTGTAAAAGAGGCGGCTCCCTTTTTAGCCCACTGTCCGACCGTGTTTATGTCGGCATCTCTTGGGCGAAATGTGGAAAAAATCTTGCCGGCAGTCAAAGATGTTTATGCAGCGCGACAGCTTAGAATAGGAACCGGCGAGTTGAATAAGTTCATTGAGAGATGTCTGCAGAAATACCATCCTCCGATGATCATGGGCAAGAGATTGCGCATTTACTATCTCACGCAAATAGCATCCAATCCTCCGAGGTTTGTCCTCTTTGTCAATAAAGCCGATCTCATGACGGAGACGTATCGAAAATATCTCGTCAACAACCTTCGGGAATCATTCCCGTTCCCGGGCTGTCCTCTCTTGTTTGAGCTGCGCGGCAAAGGATTCCAAGCTAAAGCAAGGTTTGAGCAAGAGGCTTTAGAAGAGGAAGCGGAAGTGTTGCCTCAAGAAGAGGAAATTTCCGAAGAAGAACCGGTTGAAGTTCCTTTAT
>CAZQNB010000051.1:0-11158 GCA_964594545.1 uncultured bacterium
TGTTGACAGCTTTCAATCCCTCCTATCGCCCAAATTTTGAATGACGTTCGGTATATTTTGCTCTATCCCCTTGAATAATTCAAGGGGTCACAAAAACCGGCTTGCTAATGAATGCACCTAAACTCTCTAATAATTTTTTTGCCGTTGGGAAAACTGTATAAGAAGGGCTTCTCAAATTCGGCTCATCCTCTTGAACGATCCACCCCCAAGAGACATGCAAAATGAGTTTCTCAGACACCCTTTCTTCCTCACTTGCAAAGAGAAGCGAATAGGAGACAATTTTGCCATATTTCTCCTCCATCTCATCAACCATATAGGATACTTCATCCCCGGATCTAATGAGATACGTCCCAACTGGGGCGCCCTCTAATTTTTTTTCCGCCTCGTCAATAGACAAAGATCCCACCCACCCCGGAAGATCCGTGATCTCTTCTTGAGAATTCAACATCTCTAACGTCTTTTTGACCACGCCTTGATCGTCCGGCGACTCTAAAATGCGATCTTGATCATCTCGCAACACAAAAGTGGATGGCCCATCTTCGCGATCGATCACAATCAACCGAACATCCATTAATCTTAGCGCGTCACTTGCCTTCATCGAGGACAAAGAATGTTCTAAATCGCGAATCGACTTTTGAAAATTCATCTCACCGGTCTTACAATTCAAAAGAACCCGGTATTCCCTCTGGCTTCCTCTATTTTTTCCATGCGAACGACTCACTGTTTCATTGAATCGTTTGATGTTTGTCAATGCTGCCCGATCTATATCCATAGTCCCTCGCTTTTTTGTATATATAACTTGCTTAATAATTGTTTTTTATATAAAAATGGTCAAAATATGAATATCCAAAAAAAATTTATTGGCACTTTCTTCCTGGCGATGCTGAATCTCGCCGTGATGACTTCACTGCGCAATCTTCCTCTTGTTGCGGAATATGGCCTGCAATCTTCCTTCTACTATCTCTTAGTTGCTTTCGTTTTTCTAATGCCCGCCGCTTTAATCTCAGCTGAACTTGCAAGCATTTGGGATCGATCCGGAGGCATCTACCTCTGGGTAAAAGAGGCGTTTGGGTCAAATTGGGGGTTTTTCGCTGTATGGATGCAGTGGGTTCATAACGTCTCCTGGTTTCCGGCGATCCTCTCTTTTTCCGCAGCCGCGCTCGCCTTCATCATCTATCCCCCTATCGCAACCAATAAGTTCTACCTCATCGCCTTTATTCTTGTCGGCTTTTGGGGCTTTACCTTCCTCAACTATTTTGGCCTCAAACATTCCAGCAGGTTCAGCGTAGCCGGCGTCATCGCAGGGACGATTATCCCAGGGATTTTTCTGATCATTTTGGGATCTGCTTGGGTTCTTAGCGGAAAACCGCTCCAAATCGATTTTAGCTGGCAAGGACTCATCCCTTCGTCATTTGACATCCAAGCCATTGTTTTCCTCACCAGCCTATTTCTCGCCTTTGGAGGACTTGAAGTTTCTGCAGCTTATGTGCACAACGTAAAAAATCCGCGTAAAAGCTATCCGAAAGCCATTGCGATCGCCGGATTGATTTCGTTTATTCTCTATATTCTAGGGGCCCTTTCTCTCTCGATTTTAATCCCCCAAAACGAGATCAATCTCGTCAAAGGACTCATCGAAGGTTTTCATCTGTTTCTCAAAGACTTTGGTCTTAGCTACTTACTGATCCCTGTGGGACTTTTAATTGTTTTTGGTGCTATCGGAGAGCTAAACGCCTGGATCATTGGCCCAGCAAAAGCGCTTCATGCGACAGCGATGCATGGGGATCTTCCACCGATTTTACAAAAGGTGAACAAAAACAATTCTCCCGTAAACCTTCTTACGTTTCAGGCAATCATTGTCTCGTTCGCAAGCTTGGCCTTTTTTATTTTACCCAACGCAAGCAGCGCCTTTTGGATTTTAAGCGCTATTTCTGCCCAGCTTTATTTGATTATGTATTTCCTGATGTTTATCACGGCCATTCGGCTCCGTTACACCCAGCCAAAAGAGATAAGACCCTACAGAGTCCCTTTTGGGAAATTTGGAATTTGGTTTTTTTCGTGTCTTGGAGCTTTAGGCTGCGTGGTTGCGTTTTGCGTTTGCTTTATTCCGCCAAACCAACTCGATGTCGGGAATCTATTTGTCTATGAAAGCTTCTTGATTATCACGTTGGCAGTCATGTGCATTATCCCCTATTGGATCTATCGCGTGCGCCATCCCGGATGGAAAAGAGAATAAAAAAAATCGAGCAGACCTTGAGGTCTTGCTCGATCCTATTATCTATTCCAAAGCCAAAAAATCAAGCCGCTAGAATAATCAGTTTATGATTACTCTTGAGCCATGATTGAAGATGCAGCAGTAGATTTACGTGTTCGTCTTTTTGTTCTGCGTGCTGTTTTTCTTTTTGCTTTTTTGTGTGATTTTTTGTGAGCTTTTTTGTGTGATTTTTTGTGAGCTCTTTTCTTAGAAGCTCTCTTGTGAGACTTCTTTGTTGCTTTTTTTCTGCGTTTTACCATTTTTTCCTCCTTATGGTGCAAAGCCTGCAAAGTTCCATTGGCGAGCATCTCATTTTCTTACTCCCGATCACTCAACCGGGAAAATCAGACTCTCTAGCCTCGGCGGGGGGTCCCGCGCTTCACATTTGCTCTACATTTCTTAGTATACAAATTTTTACTAATAATTACAATCACATGAACGCAATTAAGTTCGTAAATAAAAATCATGAATAATTAAAATATCGCTCAAAACATATCCTGAAGGCAGTTTTGTGAAATAAAAAAATTTGAAAAATTAAAAAAAATCTTATTTCTTGGAAAAAATCACACAACCTATTGAAAGCAAGGTGTTTACAGGAATTAAATAAATTTAAATCACTGAATCTCAACGGGAAACAAAATGTCAAAAAAATGGTTGTTGACGACGTAAATTCAAATAGATTATATCTCTTTTGGGGAAAAATATACATGCTTATTCTTTTGTTCATCATCATTGGTCTTGTAACCGGAATTTTAGCGGGACTTTTAGGAATTGGAGGCGGAGTAATCACCGTTCCTGCGATGTTTTATCTCTTCAAATACACCCATTTTCCCCATGAACATTTGATGCACACGTGCATTGCTACAGCTCTTGCCACAACTTTGATGACATCAATTGGATCGACGATCTCTCATCACATAAAAAGGACGATTCTTTTCTCAGTTTTGAAATATATCGTGCCGGGTCTTATCGTGGGATGTATTTTTGGCGCGCTTCTTTCTGAATTTTTATCCAATCGATTCCTGCAGATCTTCTTTGGCGCGATGTCTGTTTTGTTTGCGATCTACTTTTTCTTCCCCAAACTTCCGAAACTCCATTTCGCAAGCGAACCAAACAAGTCTCTTGTCTTTTTTGGGCTCGTTATCGGCAGCTTATCTAGCTTACTTGGGGTTGGAGGGGGGATATTCATGGTTCCGATTTTACTTGGATACAATATTTCTTTAAAAAATGTGGTGGCAAGTTCGTCAGCTGGAACGTTGGCGACAGCGTTTGTTGGAACACTGATTTATCTTTTCATAGCTTATGGGGACCCGACGCTTCCCGATTCGATTGGATTTGTCAATATTCCGGCCTTTTTAGCCATCGGGATCAGCTCTCTTTGCACAACCACTCTTGGATGTAAACTGTCTCACACGCTAAAACCGGAACTCATCAAGAGGATTTTTGCAATTGCCCTTGGAATCACCGGCCTTACAATGATTTTCTCAACCTAATCCCATCTGCGCGATTTCTTTTTCGCCGTATCTTTTTTTAACTGAAAGTCCACTTGCGCATCATCAAACCAAGCGACAACGGCTTTATAAACAGACTTGCCTTGTTCAAGGAAAAACTCATCATGACCTGAAGTCACAAGCCATATATATCCACCGATAAGCATAATCATCCAAAGGATTTTTCGCATATCTTGCATCATACTGAAGAATAAAATTTCATTGCAATCCGTTATAACGATAGACCATTATATATAGGTATGCTGTTAACAGACTTTCAAATTCTCAGACCTCCTTACGAAACATCGCAAGAAGCCACTCTCGAATGGTTGATCGACGCCCATGTTTTTGCAGAAAAGATAAAAAACCATCCCGACCTTCCTTCATTTCGGAAAACACTCACAGATAAACTTTGGCATATAGGTTGCAAACCGGACAGAATCGCTAAAAGGGGACATGTGACCCCGGATTATCTCCACAAAAACTGGGAGGAAATGGAAGTGTATCGGTTAAATCAAGATACAAGCGGAGAGAATCTTTCCGTTAGATCCAAGTTTTTTGAGGAATATACCACCCATGTATTTGAAAAATTCTATCCGGAAGAGAGCCTCCCTCCCAACGATCTCATCCACGTGAGTTGTACGGGATATGTATCTCCAAGCGGCGCGCAGAAAATCGTATCGCTCAAAAATTGGGGCGCTCAGACAACTGTCACGCACGCCTATCACATGGGGTGCTACGCGTCTATCCCGGCCATCCGAATGGCGAGAGGATTTCTCTCTCAAGACAGAGACAAAACAGGCGTTGATATCGTCCATACAGAAATTTGCTCTCTCCACACAAATCCCGCAAACCACAACGCAGATCAGCTCGTATCGCAAAGCCTTTTTGCAGATGGATTCATTAAATATAGTGTGAAACCTAAAACATCCAAACCCCATATCAAAATTCTAGAAGTCCACGAAGAGATCATTCCCGATTCTACGAAGTCAATGACGTGGAAAACGATGCACTGGGGTTTTGAGATGACTCTGGCTAAAGAGATCCCTGTTTTATTTTCTAGAGAGATCCCCCATTTTTTAGAGCGGCTTGCGAAAAAAGCAAAACTGCCCGTAGATCTTCTTTTGAAAACAGCCGTATTTGCTATCCACCCCGGAGGGCCAAAAATTCTCGTCTACATTCAAGAAAAGCTAAATCTTCTAGACTCTCAAATGGCTCCCAGTTTTGAAATCCTCAAAAATTATGGGAATATGTCCTCAGCAACACTTCCGCATATATGGGAAAAAATTTTAAACGACCCAAATATCCCAAACAACACCTTAATCCTCAGTCTTGCCTTTGGACCGGGACTCAGCATCACCGGAGCTATTATGGAAAAAATATGTGGTTGATAGGCCTTATCCCTTTTGTCCTTCAAGCGATTGTGATGGTTTTTGACGAAGGATATTTTCATATTCGAAGAGGCCTTCCGAAGTGGGAAAGGATCGGCCATCCGATCGATACGTTGAGCGTACTTATTTGTATGGGGTTTGTTGTATTCATCCCTTTCAATACCAAAACCCTCATTATCTATTGCGTCCTTGCCTCCCTCTCCTCAATTCTCGTCACGAAAGATGAATTTGTCCATAAACACCACTGCCCCGCATCCGAGCAGTGGCTCCACGCCCTTCTTTTCACCTTGCATCCGATCACTTTAATTTCTGCAGGTTTTATCTGGCCCGTTGTTCAAAATGTGGAAGTGGCTTCCTGGATTTCAGATATTTTAAATCGCCCTGAATCCTTGCGCCTATTCCTTCAAGGGCAATGTATAACCATGAGCCTATTTCTCGTGTATCAAATCGTATTTTGGAATTTTATATGGAAAGACAAGCCGGTACTAAAACAATAAATAATGCCTTCTACGATCATCTGCAAGATGATTGGTATACAGCATTAAACCACCCGATTGCGCTTTTAAGAGCGGAAAATAAAGTCCGCAACCCCTGGATTGCAAAAGAAATTCAAAAGCGGTTTGGAAAAACGATCTCCCTTCTCGACGTGGGCTGCGGAGGGGGACTTTTGACAAATGCACTCGCTCTTGACGGCCACACGGTCTCAGGAATAGACCTATCTGAACAAAGCATAAAAATCGCCAAAGAAAAAGATACAACCAAAAGAGTGCACTACGAAGTTGCCAACGCCTATAAACTCCCCTTTCCCGACCAGTCTTTTGACGTTGTCACAGCGATGGATATTTTAGAGCATGTGGAAAACCCAAGCCTTCTCATTAAAGAGGCCAGCAGAGTCCTTAAACCAAGCGGTCTTTTCTTTTTCCATACCTTTAATCGCAACCCGTTAAGCTATATCGTCATCATTAAAGGCGTTGATTGGTGCGTCCAAAACACGCCCAAGAACATGCACGTCTATCCTCTATTTATTAAGCCTAAGGAACTGTCCACCATTTGCGCAAAACACAGGCTCCATGTGGAAAACATGATTGGGCTGCGACCAAAGCTTACACTCCCCTTCTTTAAAATGCTTTTAACGCGCAAAGTGCCCCATGATTTTTCCTTTTGCTTTTCTAAAAATCTCTCGACCGGGTATTGTGGTCTCGCAAACAAAGGGGAATAATTTTTATGGCTCAAATTTCGCTCAAAGGAAATCCGATTCACACAACCGGCAATATCCCCGCCCTCCATATAAAAGCCCCCGATTTTAAGCTCGTGGATAAAGATCTGCGCGATAGATCCCTGCACGAATTTCAAGGAAAACGAAAAATTTTGGCCACAGCGCCAAGTTTAGATACCGGCACATGCTCCATCATGACGAAACACCTCAATGAATTTGCGAAAAAGCATCCTGATGTCATGGTCATCGTTGTATCTGCAGACTTGCCCTTTGCGCAAAAGCGATTTTGCGAGACAGAGCAAGTGCATAACGTCCTAACCTGTTCTATGATGAGAGACAAAGAATTTGGAAAGTCTTACGGGCTACTGATTCAAGATGGGCCACTTGCGGGCATTCTTGCGCGCGCGCTATTTGTTCTCGATGAAAAAGATCACATTCTATATGCGGAACTCGTCTCAGAAGTTACAAAAGAACCCAACTATCACAAAGCATTTGATCTCTTTCCAAAATAGTAGATCCAATGGGGACAAAACCGAGGAGTACTTGGCCTATTTACAGGCTTATGTAAGTATTCACCGCATGGTTTAAACCCTCGATTGAGATAAAAATTGCGAACACCGGACAAGCTATTCAAGAAAACCCCTGAAACTCCGGATTCTTTTGCAATTTCTTCTGCAAAGGAAAGTAACAAACTCCCGGATCCCCTTATAGCAGTAATCTTCGGTTCATTCGAAATCATAAGGTTGTTTGGATTCGTGGCGAGCAAATCGACTTTAAAACACAACTCTCTTTTTGACTCATCTTCTTTTTCTGTAGGACATAGCTCTTTAAAAATAACCATGATTCCTTGCGGAGAGCTGCAGTTTTGAGTTTCACAAATATAGGCTTCTCTACCCTCCTGTTCTTCATTCCTCCTAAAGTATATTACAAAGAGCTCGTTAATCCATTGGCTGTATGTAAACAAATCTTGCTGTATTGGATTCGCCTTGCCTAATAGATAAGCATCATGCTCCCATCGTGCAGCAATAGATGATACCCTTGCATACTCTGAAGGATTAACTCTGCGAACTCTCAATTTCTGAGAAGAAGATGATACCCTTGCATACTCTGAAGGATTAACTCTGCGAACTCTCAATTTCTGAGAAGAAGAAGAGGAACCTTCATTTTTTCTAAAAAATGAAGAATATGGCAATGACCACTTATCTTGATCCAAGAGACATTCATACCGAGGAATAAAATCTAATATTTTCATAAATACAATTATATCAAAAATAAATGATATTATTAAATAATAGTAAATTTTTTAGTTTGCAGTTCTTCTGAAATACAAAAAGATCCCCAAACAGACCATGGGCAAGCTCAGTACCTGCCCCATATTAAGTATGGAGGCAGAGAGAAAATGACTTTGCTCTACTTTTAGAAATTCGATGAAAAAGCGAAAAATGAATACGCTCATGAGAAATAAGCCGATTAATTTTCCTTGGGCTAACATAATGCGGGGACGATAAGTCATCCTCCAGAGAAAGCAGAAGACTAAAAAATAAAAAAGCGCTTCATAAATTTGGGTTGGATGGCGAGGCACTACAGGACTCCCATCGATCGGGTGGCCAAAAATAACAGCCCAAGGAACCGCTGTTTCTCTCCCGAAAATTTCCTGATTGACGAAGTTCCCGAGCCGAATAAAACAGCCGCAAAGAGCCGTCGGAACACACACAAAGTCAAGAAGACGGACCCAAGTAAGCTGGTGAGCCTTATTTCTGATGCGGCGCGCAAATAAACTAACTGCAATAATGATCCCGATTGCCGCGCCATGACTTGCAAGCCCTCCCTCTCTAATCCGCAATATCTGCAGTGGGTCACTTAAATAATCCATCGGGTTTTCATAGAAAAGAACGTGACCTATCCTTGCCCCCACAATCGTCGCAATCAACATATAAGCAATGAATCGATCTGTGATTTGAACGGCTTTGTGATAGAGGCCCAAAACAGCCCCCCCTAAATCGATATCGAGTTTCAAACGTGTTAAGGCTCTCTCCATGTGAAGGCATTTGCTTTTCATCACATAAGATTTAATTTTATGTAAAATATCGCTATAGTGCCCTTGGAAAATGAGATCATTGAGCCGAGCTAGAATTGCGCGAGGACTCTTCCCGTAGAGTGTTAATTTGTGGGGGATCAAAATATCAGATTCAATATACTCAGGGTAGTTAAAGAAGTATCTTCGTAAGATTGAGACAAAGACAGGAAACCCGAGAGCAAATCCAATCGTAAAGAGCACCCCATACCAAAGAATGGGCAAGTTGAGATAAGGAATGGAAAAAAATTCTGGATTTGGATCCCAATAAAACATCCCTATAGTTGTAAGGAAAACTTATGTTTAAAGTCAAAGTGATCACGCAGGGAAAGCTAAAAGAATCGTGGCTAAACGAGGCGTTAGCCGAATATGAAAAGCGGCTCACGCAAAAAATGAAAATCGAATGGGTCCTTGTTGACACCTCTAAAGAACTCATGGCCAAGGCTCTACAAGAACCTTCCCTGATCGCCCTCGATCTGCAAGGCAAAGCCCTGACTAGTGTTGAGTTTAGCAAATCCCTTTTTACCAAATGGGGCTCAAGACCTTGCTTTGCCATCGGTGGGGCGGAAGGGTTCAGCCAAGAAATTTTAAACCACGCAAAATATCGGATCTGCCTATCAAACCTCACCTTCACTCATCAAATGGTTCGCCTCATTTTGGTCGAACAGCTCTATCGTGCGACCGAAATCGAGGAAGGCTCTTCCTATCACAAATAACTAAGCTGGCTCAAAGCGAGAGGCTCTAAAGTAGAGCATGGCCCCATTTGTCAATGCAGAACCGACAGCAAGATCGATAAATCCCCGCACATCAATCGGAATCGGCAAGAAGCGAAAGACCATTCCTAGCATCATCATTGACCCAATGAGAATCCAGTACGATTTCGTATACACTTCAGAAATACGGATCGGCAAAGGAAGAGAGCGGATACGAGAGACGACTCTTTGCACCGTTTTTGAAAATACAAATCGCCCCTTAGCAAATCCGACAATCAAAGCCAAAAAAATAATCATATTTCCAACATGACTTGAAGACTCGCTCATCCGCATGCTTAAAGAACCGGGATCAACTTGGGCATCCGAAATCAAACGAAGCCCTTTATACATCAACATAATCCCAACAGCAAACCACAGTCCCCCGGAACAAATAATCCAATCGCGATGTTTCATTTTTTCACCCAAGTTTAGAAAAGACTATATCCCAAAAAAAATCTTCTGTCAAAATTCGACAATAAATCGCTTGAGAAATATACTCCGGGCACAGTTGATATAAAAATTATTTGGAGTTCCTTTTATGCATCTCGCTTTAGCCTTCACCCGAATCCTATTTGTCATTTTAAGCATTGTGTTTATGGTCATCTATATGATCTCAGGAAGAGAAGGGTATACCTTAGCCAATTTGGGCAAAGGGATATTTGCGGGGGCTATTTTGAGTGCACTCCTCATCGGATTTGATATCCTCTTTCGAAGATTTAACCTTCGCGCATTTAACACAGCGATCATCGGCCTATTTGTCGGATACCTCATGGGAGAGGCGCTTGTTCTGATTCTAGGCGCGATTTTAGACATCAGCGCAGCCTCCGTGCATCTCAATAATGAGACAATTGAAATCATCAAAATCTCCCTCTTTTTCTTTGGCTTATACCTCGGTACTTTAATGACCTTGCGGGCAGCTGACGAACTCTATGTGACCATCCCCTTTGTTAAATTCACGCCGACAACGCATAAGAAAAAAGATCTTCTCTTAGATAGTTCGGTCCTTTCTGACGCAAGGATCATCGATTTAGCAGCGTCCGGCGTTGTTGACAACCATCTCGTGATTCCAAGATTTTTAATTAAAGAATTGTATGCTCAAGCAGAACTTGCCGATGAAATCACCCGAATGAAGGCCAAAAGAGCTTTGGAAGTTGCCAAAAAATTAGAGGCGGTCCCTGAATTAGAACTCCGCTATAACGACACCGACTTTCCGGATATCAAAGACCCAATGAACAAAATGATTCGACTTGCCCGTTTAACGGATGCCAATGTACTCACAGCAGACATTAGCAGAGTGCAAATCGCAAGTATTGAAGGCGTGCGCATCATTAACATTCACAGCCTGTCAAACTCGCTCAAACCTCTCATGCAGGCAGGAGAGCAGATTCGAATTAAGATCCAGCGCTATGGGAAAGAGCCGAGACAAGGGATTGGTTATTTAGAAGATGGAACGATGGTTGTTGTTAATGGCGGCGGGCAATTCATTGGAGAAACAATCGACGCGCAAGTTCTCTCTGTTAAACATACAAGCTCAGGCCGTATGATCTTTTGTAATGCGGCAGACGCAGAAGGAAGATACCCAACCCAATACCCTGATGAGAATGAAGAGCAATGATCCAAGGACTTGGCACTGACATTATCGAAATCGACCGGATGCGTGGAAGCATAGAGAGGCACGGGCTCCATTTTCTCAATCGCCTCTTTTCGCAAAAAGAACAAGATTACTGCTATAAATTCCAAGATCCGGCGCCCCATTTTGCCGGCAGATTTTCTGCTAAGGAAGCGATTGCCAAAGCACTTGGCACAGGATTTGGCGCGCAACTATCCTGGCATGATATCGAGATCATCAATGATGAATTGGGAAAACCTGTCGTCCATCTTTCGGCTCTCCTAAAAGCCAAGCACAACAATCCGAAAATTCTCCTATCGATCAGCCATTGCACAAACTACGCAACGGCCACCGCAATCTGGAGTTAAAAATAAT
>CAZQNB010000052.1:0-10725 GCA_964594545.1 uncultured bacterium
ATATTAGGATGGTCAGGATAAAAAAATCCTGACCATCCTAATATCCTGTTATTTTTCTTGTGCGGCCTCCTCCTCAAGTTATACCGTTCGTAATTGATTTATCGGCAGCTTTCAATCCCGTCCAAACGCCGATTCTTCAATCACGAGCTGTTAACTGATGTCTATTCACCCTGAGAAGAAGACACTTCTTCTTGGTGCTCCGGAGCCACTTCAACAGGAGTTACCGCTTCAAGGACAACCACATTCCCTAAAGAAGGTTCTTCTTTGGTTGCATCAGATATTTCTACAACGCTTTCAGTGTTCGATAAAGTGGCACCTGGATCTACATCTTTAATATCTGCAACATCCGTTGCCGACTCTACCTTAACAACGGGCTGAATCAAATTTTCACTGCAGGAAGAAGACGTATCCCCATCTCCATAAGTTCCATCATCTACGTCTTCATCTTCATTGTCTGACTGAGCTGGATTTTCGTTTGTATTGGCATTTTGAGAAGATCTCATATGGGACTCTTTCGGCTGACACGCAATTGTCAACGTTAAAATGCTTCCCATAAAAAAAAGTTTTTTTCCTAACGATCGTTTGTTCATATCTTTAACCCTTCGTTGATTGTATCCCGTGATCACTGAAAACCCCTTCCCGTTGGGTTGGGGCATCAGAACCAAATCGAATATACATAAAATCAAATTAAAAAACATCCATGGCACGGTTTTTGCATCTATTATTCATGTAATCTTATGAGGGATTCATGAAAAACAAAGATCTATTTAAAAAAATCGCCAAGTTAGAATCGGTGAACGACCAGCTCACCGCAGAGATCAACTACTTAGAATCGCTAACCCGCGCCCTTGGATTTGCCGAAGGTCTTAAAACTCTTAAAGAAGCAGCTTTGGAAATGATTGAAACCGATAGCAAGAAAAAGATCAGGTCAGAAGGAAAGCCAAATCCTCCTCCGTCCAATTAAACCCTTCCCCTTCGAGGAGAAGCTCTGCAAGACCCCGCTTTTTCTCCTTTAAGCGGAGCATCTTCTCTTCAATTGAGTTCACCGTGAGGTACCTCTTGGCAATCACCGTATTTTTCTGCCCCATCCGGTGCGCCCGGTCTATCGCCTGCTGCTCGACCGCCTCATTCCACCACGGATCAAAAAGAAATACATATTCTGCTGCCGTTAAATTCAATCCCACCCCGCCCGCTTTCAAGCTCAGTAAAAAGACAGAAGGACTTGGATCTTCCTGAAATTCTTTCACTCTAGATGCCCGCTCTTCAAGACATACCTCCCCATCGAGATAGAAAACCTTTTTCCCCCTCTCCTCAAGAGCTCGTTGAATGAGCTGCAACATCTTTGTGAATTGGCTGTAAATGAGCACCTTACGATCTTCAATATCATTTAATAAAAGATCTAATTTTGAACCGGGTGAAACGCCCCCCACAAGCCTCGGATCTAAACAGATTTGACGCAGCCGTAAAATCGTTTCCAAAACTTCCATCCGATGCGGCGCGATTCCATCTTTCTTGATTTTTTGGGAAAGACCCCCTTTAAAATCAGACATATAGGTTTGATATAAAGCCTCCTGCTCTTCATTCATCTCCGCCCAAGTAATCTGTTCAATTTTCTCAGGCAATTCAATTGCCACATCTCTCTTTTTGCGCCGCAAAATGAAAGGTTTTATCTGCTTTTTAAGAGACTCAAAATGAGGGGCATGAAAATCGGGCATCAGAAATTTAAACTGCGACAAAAGCTCTTCATACCGATTTTCAATCGGCGTTCCCGTAAGGGCAATTTTAAATTTCCCGTTGAGTTTGTAGGCAGCTTTTGCTGTAAGAGTTGACGCCGTTTTAATCGCATTCGACTCATCGAGAACAATGACCTCAAATTCCTGGGACGATAAAATATCCACATCTTGCCGTAAAATCGCGTAAGAGGTGATCACAATCCCTTGAAAGCCAGTGGTTTTTCGATCCCCCCCCGCATACACCGCAACATGACTTTGAGGAAGAAACCTAAGAATTTCCATCTTCCACTGATACAGAAGCGAGCTTGGCGCAATGACGAGAATCGGCAAATTTGTCCTAAGGCGAGAAAAAAATGCCAGAACCTGGACAGTTTTTCCAAGTCCCATCTCATCGGCAAGGAGCGCTGAAAAGCCCCAAGTCTGTAAAAAGACGAGAAAGTCGACCCCTTTTTGCTGATAGGGCAAAAGGGTTCCTTGAAACAGATCGCTTGGGGGGGCCGTTTCTAGGGTAGCTCCCTCTTGCAGCCCCTCAATCAATGTATGAAGCTTCGATTCCCATTTAACAAGGGCCCCTGCAAGAGACGCCGCAACGGTTTTAATGGAGCTTTTTTTGATCTTTAAAACATCGCCCTCCCATTCCCCCACAAGATCTGAAAACTTTTTCCGATCTAAAAGGCCGATGCTTTGAGGGTCTAAATCAACCCAATTTCCCTTGGCTAGCATAGCAGACTTTAAAGGGGCTTCCCGCTTTCCAAAGTGCACATTTCCACGGAGTGCAATTTTCCCATTTTCTTCTCTTACATCCCACGAGGAGGATGTCTGTTTGAAGATTCTTTTTCCCTGGTAGGAATAAATTTTCCACCCGAGATCGAGCAAAAACGGAAGGGTTTCTAAAACTTTATCTCCAGGGCAATAATAGTGGGAGGCTCCGACCGTTTTTCGGACAAATCCGGATTCTAAAAGATCTTTTTCCCACCCCTCTTCTACTTGTTTTAAACGGGTTTTCCCCAAAACATGGGGAGAAAAATCGTTAAAAGCAATCCGAGAAACGCCGGAGTAGTCCATCCATAGATTGGCAAAACAGTTTGTGGCATCGGTTAAAACAAGTTCGGGCAATACTTCAATGGGTTTTTCTATCGCCTTTTCCTTCCAAAGAATCGGGGGATCTTCATCGAGAAATTTTTTCTTTTGCGCGCCGGCAAGAATAATGGGCCCCTTTAAAAAAGGTTCAATCCATCTCCAAGAAACAGTTGATTCTAACGAAAAAAGGGTCCCCTGCCAAAGCCCCCAAGAGGGAAATAAAGCGTCGCACGTTTCGATGGCAAACTCTTGTCCTTTCCACTGAATCACGGAAGAAAAAAGTCCACTCTCCTCCCCTCTCCAATAGATTTTGGAGGGAAAAGAAAAATCGGCTTGCAATTTCGTATTTTTATAGTAGATCCTTCCTGTTTTCGAAAGAAGTTTTAACGCCTCTAACGATTGCTCAAGACCTACCTCTACAATCTGAAAAGAAACAAGTGTTGGATCTCTTGAAACATTTGATGAGCGAAGATGAATTTTTGTGAGAAAACTTAAAGCCGGCTTATCCTCATCTTTCGCAAGAAGTTTTAACGTATCTAAATACAAAATTCGTTTGGATCCGGACTCTTCAATCCGGATTTTGAGTTTTTGAGCCTCAAACTCAAGTCGATACAAGAGCATTTTTTTCTTCTCGATGCATCCTGCGGAAGGGAATTGCATCTTCTTTGTAGGGACGTACTCTGCCGGTCTCAAGACAATTTACGCAGCAGCACCCCTGATGCACTTTTAAACAAGATAAGCAGCAAGTAAAAAGCTCATTGCAATCCATGTTTGCGCAGTTATAGTACACATCGCAGTCAGTTGCACATAGAGAACATGTAGAAATCGCCGGGGCTTCATCTTTACTTATGGGAACAACTAAACGGTCATCAAAAACAAAAAGCTTTCCCTTCCAATGATCAGATCCCTCTTGCAGCCCATATTCGATGACTCCGCCGTCGAGCTGATACACTTTTTCAAAGCCTTCTTTTTTAAGTACGGCAGAATAAAACTCGCACCGAATGCCCCCTGTGCAATACATCATGACGGAGGTCTTTTTCGGATCGCGCTTTTCCTTCAATTCCTTGGCGTATGAGGGAAATTGCCGAAATGTCTCAAGGGCAGGAAGCTCAGCCCCTTCAAAGTGACCCACTTTCCACTCATAATCATTGCGCACATCAATCAAAAGAGTATCTTCATCTTTTGTCTCTAATTTTTTCTTCCACTCTTCCGGAGAAATGTGCTCTCCCACATTGGAAAAATCAACTTCGCAATCAATTGCGACAAGCTGCCGCTTTTCTTTGACCGTCATTTTGGGGAAGGCGTGTTTATCCGATGGATGAATTTTAAACTCGATGTCTTTAAATCGAGGATCCGAGCGCATCCATGCCATATATTCTTCTGCATGCTCTACGCTTCCGCTCGACTGCCCGTTGATCCCATGACTTGCAATGTAAATACGCCCTTTAAAATCGCGGGTTTTAAAAAATTCCTTATGGCGCTCGACCTCGAGAGCCGGATTTTCGATAGGACCAATAGAATAGTAAGCCAAAACTGAATACATAAACACTTCACCGTTACAAAGGGAAAAAGTATATCCCAAAAAAAAGATCGAATCAACAACTCATCCTATATAAAAAGATAAATAACTGATAATGAGTTACTTAAAGCATCACCCACCCCACCATAAAAACAACCGTTCCAATTAAGAGCTTGTTCAAAAAATGGATCCTTACTATACTCTTATCCTTTAATTCGAACGTTTTTGGAGAAACAATGGCTCGATATAGAGGTCCTAAGAACCGCATTGCACGTAAGTTTGCCGCAAACATCTTTGGTAAGGCGCGCAATCCTATGCTACATAAGCAAAACCCCCCAGGTCAACACGGGGCTAAGCGCAAGAAGAAGTCTGACTACGGCTTGCAGCTTGATGAGAGACAAAAACTCAAGGCTGTATATGGCATGTTGAGTCAAAAACAACTCGTAAACGCTTATAAAAAAGCGGTTTTACTTGAAGGCAACACAGCGCAGCTTTTCTTAGAGCAACTTGAGTGCCGCCTTGACAATATCGTGTACCGCCTCCGATTTGCCTCTTCGATTTTCGGAGCCCAGCAGCTCGTATCTCACGGCCACATCCAAGTCAATGGCAAGAAAGTGGACAGAAGATCATTCCTCGTTAAACCCGGAATGGTTGTTTCTGTAAAACCGGCATCTCGCCAAATGAAAGCGATCCAGATGGCTCAAGAGTATACAGCTCGCGAGATCCCTGAGTATATCACTATGGCAGAAGATAAGTTTTCAGGAAGCGTTCTCGCCTCCCCACAACTGGATCAGATCCCTCTTCCATTGCCAATTAACATACCTTTAGTTTGCGAATTCATCTCGCACACATCATAATCTAAATAAATCCGAGTTGCTTAAATCAGCGACTCGGATTCATACCGAAGATATACCCAAACAACCTCAAAAGTTGATTTTTTAAGCGCGTCAAAGCGCCGAATTTCCTCGATCGCAAGTGCCTTAGTATTAGAAATACAAAGGCACTTGCGATCGAGAAAATTCGGCAGCTTTCACGCAGCTTAAAAACCAACTTTTGAGGTTGTTTGGGTATACCTCAAGAATCGGCTTTCAATCTCGCCTAAAAGCCGATTCTTGAGGTATCTTCGCTATTATTCTTTGCAAAAATTTCAAAAAATTCCTCTATACGCATCCAATAAGCCAATCCAAGAAACGTAGCTACAAAAGCAATACCAAGGCTTGAAAACTGCGCGCATTGAGAAACCCAAGATCTAGAAAGAGGATCCCCAAATAAGGGCATTTGTTTAAGACAGATCGTCATGAGAGAGGCCCCTCCACCCGCAATACAAAGGCGGAAGACGAAATTTGAAAGCCCTAAAAACACATCTTTCGAGCGCAAAAAATAGGCTAAGAGAGCCGCATTCATAAACGCTGCCACACTCGTGCTTACAGCGATGCTAAACGCTCCGAAATGGAAACCAAAAATTAAAATACTGTTCACCATCACATGGAACAGCACCGAGGCAATGGCTGATAGAGTCGGAATCATATATGATTTTTGAGCGTAAAACCCGGATGCCATCAATAAAACGAAGACGGAAGGGAGGAGACCCAAACCATACCCCCACAAGCAGTAAACGGTTTGCTCAACATCTGTCCTTAGAAAATCCCCATGCCCATAGAGCAGATTAATGCCGGAAAACCCAAGCGCGAAAAGGGCAAACGTACAGGGAATTAAAAGGGCTGAGCTATGGCGAAGCGCCTTATGGAGAAGATCCCTATAGCGCTCCATTGCCCCTTCTGTGATCGCGCGCGAAAGGGAGGGAAGTAAAGCGCCCGATAGAGCAATGCCAAAAAGAGCTAAAGGCAGCTGCTGGACGCGTATTGCATACCAAAGGTAGGCTGGGCCGGAAAGATCTGCAAGTCTTGAAAAAATGGCGTCTAGCGCGCTATTTAACTGCACCGCCCCAACACCAATCACCCCCAAAGACAGGGGTTTACTCATTTTCTTCCAATCCACAGAAAACAGTTTGGGTTTAAACCATTCTGCCCATGAAAGAGCAACGATCTTGCGAACCTCAAGCGCTGTCAAGGCCCACTGCAATGCAAAAGAGACGCTAATTCCAACGCTTAGATACCGCATCGCTTGAGCCAAAGGAAACTGATACACAAGAAATGCCGCAAGGATCCAACACATATTGAATACAACAGGCGCAACGCCTGAGATAAAATATCTTTTTTTGGCCTGTAAAAGGGCGCTATTTAATGCGTAGAGACAAATGAAGATAAGGCCTGGGACCATCCGCAGGCTCAGCTGAATAATTTCAGCCCAATCCTCAGGCAGAAAATAGGAAATCCCCCATAAAATCCCTTCAATACCAATACAAGCGCAGAGCAAAATCGCTAAAAGAGAAAACATGGAATCGCGAAAGAAGTAAAAAGATTCTTTCCCCTGGATCTGCGAAAAATGGGGAACAAATCCCGCCTGCATGCTCCCCTCGCCTAAAAGCCTTCGAAAGAGGTTTGCCAAACGGTAAGCCACCATAAACGCGCCGATTTCAGGGGCGCTCCCAAAGCAAAAAGCCATGGCGATATCGCGCATTGCGCCGGTAACCCTACTCAAAACGGTTCCCGCGAAAAATCGTTTTGCGAATCTAAGAACTGAGAGACTTGTTTCCATAAAAGTGATATCAATATAATCTCGACTTTGTACATTTTTCGGAAGCGAGTTTTGCAAGATTTTGATCTACGATCGGTTACAGCTTCCTTCAATCGGCTTGAACACGCCATTGAAGGAAGCTGTAACCGATTGTAGGTCAAAAGATTGTGAAAATCGCTCTGAAAAATTTACAAAGTCGAGATAATAGTAACTTATGACTTTTGATCCACAACTTCTTTCCCTCTACCCTGAAGAGCCGGGTGTCTACCTTATGAAGGACGCAAACGGACTTGTTTTATATGTCGGCAAAGCAAAAAACTTGCGCGTTCGACTCAAACAATATTTTTTACCGGGAAGAGATTCTCGGGAGATGGTTCCCTATCTCACAGCGCAAGTCGTCACAATTGACACAATCGTTGCCCTGACAGAAAAAGATGCTCTTATCTTAGAAAACACCCTCATCAAAAAGCATAAACCCAAATACAATGTCCTCTTAAAAGATGACAAAACCTTCATCAGCCTTGTCATGACGAGACATAAATGGCCGATGCTTCGCCTTATTCGAACAAAGGGGAATCCGAAAGATGATGGGATCTATTTCGGTCCCTATACGAACGCCCTTGCCGCAAGACAAACGCACGACCTCCTTTCCCGATTATTCCCATTACGACAGTGTTCCGATAGCGAACTTGCAAATCGAGTGAGACCCTGTCTTTTGTATGAAATCAAAAGGTGCATTGCCCCATGCGTAAATTTATGTACTGAAGAAGCGTATAAAGAGCATGTAGAGGGAGCGATTCGGCTCCTTAGAGGGAAAGATAAGGAAATTTTCAAGGAACTTGAAAAGCAAATGGGAATTGCGGCAGAAAATCTCCTCTTTGAAAAAGCGCATGAGCTTAAAAACCTGATCGATCAAATCAAACATGTGACGGAAGTCAAACATATCGACAATCCTGAAGCCAAAGACTGCGACGCCATCGGTCTTTATAGGGAAGCCGATGCCGTAATGATCGCGCTTCTCATGTTTCGGGAGGGAAAGATTATCGGCTCTGAACATTTTAGCTTTCATCTCATCGCATCAAATGACACTGAAATTATCACCTCATTTATTTTGCAACACTATAGAAACGAAACTTTGCTTCCGAAAGAAATCCTTGTTCCTGTAGAAATCCCGGAGATTGTAGAAGATATTCTCTCTGAAACAGCCTCGCATAAAATCAATATTTCCCATCCCAAAAAAGGGAGAAAACAGGATCTTATGGAAATGGCTCTTCGGAATGCGAAAGCGCTCTTTATTCGGGAACAAGATGCGAAATCTCTGAAAGAGAAAATGCTCCTGGATCTTGCGGAAACTTTGCAGCTCACCCGATTTCCTAGACGCGTTGAATGTTTTGACACTTCAAATATTTCAGGGACAGATCCTGTGGCAAGTCTGGCCTCTTTTGTCCATGGGGAAAAGGACAAATCGCGCACCCGTCTTTTCAAAATTAAAACAGTCGAAAAAGCAGACGACTATACTGCGATGAAAGAGGTGTTAAGACGCCATTTCCTTCGCGAAAAAGAGAAAAACGATTTTTGCGATCTCCTGGTTGTGGATGGCGGCAAAGGGCAGTTAGGCTTGGCTATCGAAATCTTCGAAGAGCTTGGCATCGCCTCTGTCGATGTGATTGCGCTCACAAAGGAAGATGCGCGCCATGACAAGGGCCTAACCCAAGAAAAAGTCTACCTTCCCAACCGGCCCGATCCAATCCTTATCGACCCAAGATCCCCGATGCTCTTCTTTCTCCAAAAAATAAGAGATGCGGCCCACACTCAAGCCATCGAGTATCACCGCAAACTACGGTCAAAACGAACGCTTTCAAGCGAGCTCGACAACATCCCCGGGATTGGCCCTACCAAAAAAAAGCGCCTTCTAAAACATTTTGGAAGTGTGAAAGCCATCAAGAACGCAACAAAAGAAGAGCTTGAAAAAGTAAAAGGATTAACCAAACAAGACATCGAATCGATTTTAAAAATTACGAGAGGTATAGTCGTTTAAATTACATTTGATAGCTTCTGACGAGCGCGAAAGCTGCCAACAAATCGATTAAAAAAAAGGGAGCTGTATTTTAATACTGCTCCCTTTTTTTAATGGTATTAATAAGCCGGTTCAAAGGTCTCTTCTTTATTGGATGCGTCTGTTTCTGTAGGCGCAATCAACTCTTTAAAAATGATATGAACAGAAGAGACGTGAAGACCTGTCCATGTTGTGATTTCTTCTGCAAGTTTTGTCTGTATTTCTTCAGCTTTTTCAGGAATTGAAATGCCGTAGACAATGTTGATCTCAACGCTTACTTTAACAGATTTTCCCTTGTGTTCTTGCTCTACATGGATTCCCTTCACCCTCTCAAGGTCTCTCCCTAAAAGGCTGTCGAAAATATTTCCTTCAATCAAACTTATATGCTCGATTTTGGAAAGCACCTGCAAAACAATCCCCTGTAACACGCGAGATTCAATATCGCGAACAAAAACAGTATTGGGAAGCTCAACTTCCTTTGCGTCCATATGTTTCAACTGGTCATACATAGATCACTCCAAAAAAATCCATTGTATACGAGCTGAGAAATATACACAAAATTTCCACTTATTTCCTAACAGGTGAAAGATTTGAGGATTTGTTTTTTGGAGGACCGTTCTTATTTTGCGCCTCTTGCATCGCCTTTACAACCGCAGACACAAAACCCAACGCAAACTGGATTTGGTCCGGGTCAAACCCCTTGCAAGAACCATCTCGAAACCCGTATGTCTCTGCCACCTTCTCAAAATTTTCATCCGGTTTGGAGCTTAAATAGAGAATTGTCCATCCGTTCTCTTGCTTTTTTTGGATTAACCTCTTTAGTTTGTCATTATCCTTATATTCAACGCTTGAATTTTCCTCCCCATCCGTTAAGATAGCTAAAATAGGCTTTACAGGGCAGGGCATCTTCTTTATATTTTCTTCCATGAGTCCAATTGTTTTGGCTATCGCATCATTCAATGCGGTACAACCGGCAGGACGATATTTTGAAGAAAGTATATTTGGATCCACCATTCCTATGGGTTGTCCAATGATTACCGGACTTACGGAACCATTGAATGTTACCAGAGTGAGGTTGGTTTGTGGGGAATCTTGGTGCTTTCTAATGAATGCTCTCACACTCTGAACTGTTGTTTGTTTTTGCGGTTCCATTGAACTTGATTCGTCAACCACCAAACCAAGACATATTCGACAACCCACATCATTCACCCCTTGCACTCCGGGAATCGACTCGCGACCAAAGGGGCTTTTTATCCATCTCGTGTTGCTAGGATCTAGGCGGCTTCCCTCATCGGATGAAACAAAATCAGTTACAAAAGCCGCGAGAGACGCAAAAAAAGCAATTGCCAAGACTCCAATTTTTGCATTTCCGGGCTGTTTATTAAAAAAAGACTGTAACTCCACCGCAATTTTCGGATTATCTCTTAAGAATTGCATTATTATATTCATCTCAAAACCTCGCAAACATTGAATTAATTTGGCAGCAGAATATACACAGTAGAACAACTTAAAATCAATAAATCATATATACCGAAACAACTTGAAGAGTCGGAATTTTGACAAGAAGGCTCCTCAAAATTTTGATTCGGAGCGAGCGACCATTGCCGATAGGCAAGCCGCGAGTGAGAATCAGAATTTTGAGGTAATACCAAACGCAACAAATAAATTCATATTTAAGCCGCGTGAAAGCTGTCGATAAA